>DATIUL010000301.1:0-10063 GCA_035466865.1 Anaerolineaceae bacterium
ACCTCACCTAAAGGCTGGCGAACTTTAACGCTGGACTTATTACGGGCAGCATGGCCAAGTGAGGCTAATTGCATCACAACTGCCATTTCCTTTACCAGGTTTTCATTTAATAATTTTTCATCAACCTTGGGCCACTCAGCGAGGTGTACCTATTCTGGCGCAGTTTTATCAAAGGAACAGACCAGGTTCTGATAGAGTTCCTCAGCCAGGAAAGGCATGGCAGGAGCCAGAAGGAGTGAAAGCGTCTTAAGAGCGGTATAAAGCGTTTCGTAGGCAGCCGCCTTATCAGCATCCGACTCGCTCTTCCAAAATCGCCTGCGCGAACGTCTTAAATACCAATTTGAAAGGTTTTCAACGAATGCCGCTATCGGCCGTGTGGCAGCGGTTACATCATATTCCTCGTAACCTTTCGTCACGTCTTTCACCAATTGATTAAGTGTCGCAAGCAGCCAGTCATCCAACGCAGAATATTTCGGTATAAAGGCATTGTCAGGTGTCCATCCGTCCAAATTGGCATAGGTGACAAAGAAGGAATAGGTGTTCCATAAAGGCAGTGTAAATGTACGGACTACTTCCCCAACCAAATCCGTACTGAATAAGCGTGAATTGGCAGGTGGGCTGGCTGTGACCATATACCAGCGGATAGCATCCGCTCCATGCGCGTGAATTACTTCCCATGGGTCAACAATATTTCCGAGGTGCTTCGACATCTTTTTGCCTTCGCCGTCCAGAATGTGCCCGTAACAAATCACATTCTTGTAGGGGGCTTCGTCGAAAACCAGCGTGTTAACCGCCAACAGAGAGTAAAACCAGCCTCGGGTTTGGTCAATGGCTTCGCAAATAAAGTCAGCCGGGAATTGGCTTTTGAATGCTTCTTTATTTTCGAATGGATAGTGCCATTGCGCGGACGGCATGGAGCCTGAATCAAACCAGACATCAATGAGTTCCTTAACCCTTTGCATGACCCCTGATTTACAGGATGGGCAGGCAAAAGTGACTTCGTCCACTTGCGGTCGGTGCAAGTCCATTCCGTGCAAATCTTTGCCCGCCAGCTCACTCAACTCGTCGTAGGAGCCTACACAAAGCTGTTTGTGGCAGCTCTGGCATTCCCAAACTGGTAGAGGCGTGCCCCAGAAGCGGTTTCTGCCCAAAGCCCAATCGATGTTATTCTCAAGCCAATTTCCAAAACGTCCGTTCTTGATGTTATCGGGAATCCAATTGATGCCTTGATTAAGTTTTACCAGCCGGTCCTTCTTGGCGCTGGTGCGGATAAACCAGCTCGGTCTGGCCATATATAGAAGGGGGGTATCACAACGCCAACAGAAGGGATAAGTGTGGGTCATCCTTCCTGACTTGAAAAGCAACCCACGCCGTTCCAGATCTTCTGTAATACCCGGGTCCGCGTCTTTGACAAAGACTCCTGCCCAAGGTCCAATTTCACGGCGGAACTTGCCCTCGTCATTGATAGTCATAAGGAAGGGTAGATCATTGGCTTTAGCCGTTACAAAGTCGTCTGCACCAAATGCCGGCGCGGTATGAACCAGGCCAGTACCATCTGTGGTCGTCACATAATCTGCTAAAACAATGTAATGGCCCTCTTTTTCGAAGGGCAAAAACTTATAAAGTGGGTTGTACTTCTTCCCCTTTAGGGCCTTTCCCTTGAAAGTCTTTAGAACTTTCATCGGCGTATCCCCAAAGACAGCGGGAATCAAATCTTTGGCAAGAATTAACTTCTCATCTTCTGTGCCATCCTCACGCGTGACAAGGGCATAATCCACTTCCGGATTTGCGGCAATGGCTACATTGGCAGGGAGTGTCCATGGGGTGGTCGTCCAAACAAGGAAATACGTGCCCGGTTCGTCCACCAGCGGGAAGCGAATATAAACAGAAGGGTCGTCAGCATCCTGATAACCTTGAGCAACTTCGTGGTCCGAAAGCGGTGTGCCGCAGCGGGGGCAATAAGGCACAATCTTGTGGCCTTGATAGAGCAAGTCTTTATCCCAGATTTGTTTGAGCAGCCACCAAATTGATTCGATGTATTCATTTCTAAAGGTGATATAAGCCCGTTCAAAATCCACCCAATAACCAATTCGCTCCGTCAGCTTTTCCCACTCTTGGATGCGGCTCATGGCAGATTCTTTGCATAGTTGGTTGAACTTGGCAATACCGAATTCTTCGATTTGGGCCTTATTAGTGAAACCGAGATTTCTCTCAACTTCGATTTCAACAGGTAGCCCGTGGGTATCCCAACCACCCCGCCGGTCTACATAGTAGCCTTGCATAGTTTTATAGCGAGGGAACATGTCCTTATAGACACGGCCGATCACATGGTGAATACCCGGTTTACCGTTGGCTGTGGGAGGCCCCTCAAACATGACAAAAGGTTTGCGACCTTTGCGTTGATCGGAAGATTTTTTGAAGATCTCATTTTTATTCCAAAATTCGATCTTACTCTCTTCCAACGCCTGGGCATTGAATTTTGGAGTAACTGGTTTAAACATTCTGCCTCTTTTCTCCCATACACAGGGAGTTAAAATAAAAACCCGTCCATATCAGGGACGAGTTCATACTCGCGGTACCACCCTGGTTCCCGCCTTGACGGGCTCTCAGTCTGCTTATCAGCAGTTGCGCCTCTATCGGTGCGCTTCCGGCTCGCTTAATGGCATTTGCTTCAGCTTGCTGCTCCGGAGTGATTTTCTGTCTGCGTACCGGCCTGGTTTCACTTTCTCAGGCTCCCTTTACGGTAGAGGAAGACATACTCTTCTCCTTCAATGCGTCGCAACAATTATGCCACAGTTTCTGTGTGGGTTTATTTAATATATATCTTAATGCTGAAATGGGATTTGGATAATTTGAATAATTTTTTGGGTGCCTAGAGGGGGTCGAACCCTCAACATCTTCATCCACAGTGAAGTACTCTGCCATTGAGCTATAGGCACCATGTAGGCGGCTATTTTAGCACAGGGGGATTTTCGCTGCAAGCCAAAAATCAATCCTGACGCAATAATCCCACCAGTTGGCTAATTGGTAAACTGGTTTGAGTGCGTGCCCGCAGGTCCTTCACTACCACTTCTCCCTTGGCAAGTTCGTCCGGGCCGATAACTAAAGCCTTAGTGGCCAGGATGCGGTCGGCAAATTTGAGTTGTTTACCCAGTTTTTCAGTCCCTAATGCCGTAATTACCTTGAATCCGGCTTTTCGGAGTTCAGATGCTATACGCAATGATTCCGCTTGCGTTTGGGGATCGAAAACTGTTACAAAGATTGTTTCAGTCTGCGTGTTCAAATCTGGAATCAATTTAAAATGTTCAAGGACCAATTGAATGACCACATCACCCATGGCAAAGCCGACTCCAGGCAGTGGATCTCCACCAACATCCCCCACCAGGTTTCCGTAATGGCCTCCACCAAGTATGGCGCGGAATTCCCGATTCACATCCAGTGCTTCAAAGACTATTCCAGTGTAGTAATCCAAACCTCGGATAATGCGCGGGTCGTAGGCCAGGTATTCGGCTTGCCCCATGTTCTCTAACAAGCTCACAAACTTAACCAACTTCTCAGAGCGTTTCCACAAATCCACATCCGCCAGCAAGTGCTTTAGTGCATCAAGCTGAACCTGATCCAGACCTAATTCTCGTACTTTTTCATCCCAAACATCGGCAGGCAGTTTATCGATTCGGTCAACCAATTTGAGCAAACCGCCTTTACTCTCTGCGTTAACACCCAGTTCGGAAAAGGCCTGATCCATGAGCTCCCGGTCGTTATACCGGATTTTTACTTGTTCTGGCCCAAGACCAACATTTCGTAAAAAGCTGCAAGCCACAGCAACCAATTCTGCGTCAGCCTCCACACTGTCCGACCCAATCAGGTCAATATTCCATTGGAAGAATTCCCGGGTGCGTCCTCGCTGGGGGCGTTCATACCGCCAAAAAGGGCCATATGCCCACCAACGAACTGGAAAAGCCAGCTCATTCTGCTTTTCTGCAATCATCCTGGCAAGGCTGGGAGTCAGCTCCGGTCGAAGGGTAATCTGGTCGCCACCACGATCATTGAAAACAAAGGATTGTTCTTTTACCAATTCTTCACCGGATTTGGCCGCATAAAGATCCAGTGTTTCGAGGCATGGCCCATCATAATGTTGATAGCCATAAGACTGTGAGACCGCCTGAAGATGGCCGTAAACCCATTGACGTTTGACCATTTCTTCGGGGTAAAAATCCCGGGTTCCCTTTACACTGCGAACAATTTTTGCCATGCCTTCCTCGTGCTTCTCAAAGTGATAGGTTAGTATAACATGTGCAATTTAGGATAGAATTAAATTCTGTTTTGGGACTGTTGAGGAGAGAATGTTAATTTCTGAAATTATTTCGTATGTAGATGGCACCTTGTTATCACCTTGTCAGGACCTCGAGACCGATATTAAAGGTGGTTTTGCGGGTGACCTCATGAGCGACGTTTTGGCTTCAATCCAATCAGAATCTGTGCTGATCACTGGTCTCTCCAACCCACAAGTTGTTCGTACGGCTTTAATTGCGGATGTTAGATTGATCATTTTTGGCCGTGGTAAAAAACCCGGCAAAGATACTATTAATTTAGCAATCGCTGAGCAACTCCCTATTGTCACATCCAAACTTGGTTTATATGAAATTTCTGCTCGCTTAGCATCCCACGGGCTTCCCAGTTGCGAGATCCCAATGGATCGACCCTTCGACCCAGCATAATGAGGTCATGATGGCGGTAGTCACAAGATTTACTGATGCCAGTGCCGCCAAAATTACGCGGGTCGAAGAACTCGCCTATGAACTGGTCATCGAAAAGGTCATGACCAAAAACCTTATTACGCTTTCGCCTGACGAAACCATGTTATCTTGCCTTAATAAACTGAAGGGGAACCACATTTCAGGTGCGCCAGTCCTTGACGGCGACAAGTTGGTGGGAATTATTTCGACTGAAGATCTTATCCGATCCTTGCGTGATGGTCAGGCCGATAGCAAGGTTTCTGAATTCATGACGACCAACGTAATCACCGTGCGGGAAACTGACCAGGTAGTTGAAGCTCTCAAAATTTTCCAAAAAAAACATGTCGGGCGCCTGCCCGTTGTAAACCTGGAAGGAAAACTCACTGGGCTTCTAACAAAAGGGGATATCACAGATGGTTTGCTAGCGGCCTTACGAGATGATTATGAAACCGAAGAAGTGAAGCGGTACCGGGCTTCACACCTATTTGAGGATATCAACTCCGATCGTACGGGCTTGATCCTGCGTTATAAAGTTGATAAAGACGACTTTCAGCATGGTGGAGCAGCTTCCAATAATATTAAAAAAGCGCTTTTACGGCTCGGAGCAACACCGCAAATTGCCCGTCAATGCGGAATTGCCGCTTACGAGGCTGAAATGAACCTCATCATACACACCCTGCACGGCGGAACTTTAAGGGTTGAGGTAGAGACAGAAAAGATTACCATGGAGGCCTATGATGACGGCCCGGGTATCGAGAATATTGAGCAAGCCATGCAACCGGGATACTCGACAGCTTCCGATGAAGCACGCTCAAAAGGCTTTGGTGCTGGTATGGGCCTGGTAAATATCCGTTCCTGCGTTAACGAGATGAGCCTCATTTCTTCCAAGGAACGGGGAACCAACCTCTTCATGGTTATGTATCTACCCTGGAACAATCAGCCAGGAAAACCCGAGGATAAATGAACCTCCAAGATATCGTAAAAGAACTGGAACTAACCGTCCTGACAAGAAGTGAAGGCCTCGATAATATCCAAGCCTTGACAGCCTATCAATCGGACCTGCTCAGTTGTGTAATGAGCGGAGCCGGTGAAGAGTCGATTTGGATTACCTTGATAAACAACATTAATATCGTTGCGGTAGCAAAACTGCTTGACATTCCAGCCATCATCATTACCGAAAACGCGATGCCTGAAGAAGCAACTATCGAACGTGCGAACATGGAAGGCGTCAACCTCTTTCTAACACCCAAAGGCAATTTTGAGATTGCAGGCAGGCTCTTTTCATTAGGTATTAACCCATGAACTAGGCTAAAAGTGATTCATTTTAGGGCAGAACTCCACATACACACGGTGTTATCACCTTGTGCTGGGATTGAGATGATCCCACCGATTATTGTGGAAGAAGCGATAACCCGTGGTATCAACCTGATTGCCATCACCGATCACAATGCCAGCGCGAACATCCCCGCGGTGATAAAAGCAGCAGAGGGTAAAAACCTGACCATTCTGCCAGGTATTGAGTTGGAAACAGCTGAAGAAATCCATCTGGTTTGCCTGTTCCCAGACCTGACACAACTAACCAAGTTTCAGCAAATTGTTGATCAAAACCTCCCCCCGATTCCCAACAATGAAGAGTTCTTCGGTGCACAGTTGATCGTTGATGAAACGGGTGAATTCTTACGCAAAGATACTCGCCTGCTTTCCACAGCAACAAGATTAAGTCTTGAAGATTCGACCAGGCAAATCCTGGCCTTTGGAGGTAAATTCTTTCCGGCGCACATAGAACGAGAAGAAAATGGCATTCTTGCGCGCCTTGGCACGATACCACCTGATCTTCCCACGCAAGTTGTGGAAATTTCCCGATTCACTACTCGTGAAAAAGTATTAGCGACTAACCCCGAACTGGCGAGATATCAATTTATACAGGGTGGTGACGTACACTACATTAATGATTTGTTGGGTGCCCTCCTTTTTGATGCCCCTGACAATCGGTTTTCCACCATATGGGATGCACTCAGCCATGGTTGACCTAACAATATCCAAATTTGCCAAAATCCATTGACCGATTCAGGTCAGAAGGGTAAACTGCTTGTTAATAAATTCACAAATAATTCTTCCCAAATCCCAGGAGCAATAACTAATGTCCGAAACCCCTAAGATACTTGATCCTCTGCAGAACGCTGCGCAAAAAGCGATCATTGACGGTGTCATTGACCAGTATGCTGATACTCCAGGAGCAACTATGGTCATACTTAACACCTTGCAAGAAAAAATTGGGTACCTAACCAAACCCATGCAAGTGTACATCGCCCGTAGGTTGCATATTCCGGTCAGTAAAGTGCATGGAGTGGTTTCTTTTTATTCCTTCTTTACCACTGAACCACGCGGAAAGCATGTCATCAAGTTTTGTTGCGGTACCGCTTGCTATGTAGGTGGCGCCCCCCAGTTAATTGACAAGGCCAAGCAATTACTTGGCATAGAACCAGGCCAAACCACTGCTGACGGACAGGTAACTCTTGAAGTCTGTCGCTGTGTAGGTGCTTGCAGTCAGGCACCCGTGGTTGTTATTGACGAGGTTAACCACGGCAGGCTACAACCTCAAAAATTCTCCACTTTGATCAAAGAAAAAATACAGGTAGAGAAACCAGCTTGAGAGAACTATCGCTTCACATTCTTGATATTGCCGAGAACAGCGTGTCTGCGGGTGGCAGCAGGGTAGAGGTATCAGTCATTGAAGACCTGCTGAATGACAAGCTCTCTATTGCCATTGCCGATAATGGTAAAGGTATGGACGCGGAGACTGTCAATCGAGTTCTTGACCCCTTTGTGACCAGTCGCACCACGCGCAAAGTTGGATTGGGATTGCCCTTATTAAAAGCTGCTGCAGAGGGTTGTAATGGCGGTTTGACCATTAAGTCAGAACCGGGCCTTGGTACAACGATACAGGTAACCTTCCAGCACAGTCATATTGACCGCATGCCTTTGGGAGACCTTGCAGAGACCTGGTTAACCCTGCTACTTGGCAGTCCAGAAGTAAATTGGGTTTTTCACTATCAGGTCAATGATGTAATTTTCTTTATTGACGACCTGGAACTAAAGAAAGAATTAGTCGGTGTCTCGTTAACTGAACCGGGTGTAATGCGCGTTATCCGGCAATTGATTCGAGATGGCGTAAATTCAGTAAGCGAAAAAACGAAGGAGCATACATGCCTACAATAAAATCACTGGAAGATCTACAGCGTCTTCGTGAAGAAGCCCAACGGGTACGAAAGTTGAAGGTTAACGAAGGAAAAACTGAGATTGTCGTTAGCATGGGAACGGTCGGCATCGCCGCCGGTGCCCGTGAAACATTAAAAGCAATCTTGAATTTTATTGAAGCTCATAACATACAAAACACGATTGTCAAACAGACTGGCAACTTGGGTATTGAAGGGCAAGATCCTTTAGTTCAGGTCACCCTGCCTGGTGCCGAAAAAGTGCTTTACGGCAAGGTACATCCAAGCTTTGTGGATGAATTAATGCAAAAACATGTTTGTGACGGCAAAGTGGTCACAGACAAAGTGTATAAACTTTAATATTTCGCCGACACATCATTGGAAGGTGACAAAAGATGCCCTATTATCGTTCAACTGTGCTTGTTTCCGTTAACCCAATCGCTGTAGAAAAAGGCGCTTATGAGGTCAAAAATAGAATAATTGCCGAGCTTGAGAAATTGAATTTGCTCGACGAGGTTCAGGTTATTGACACCCCTCGCATTGGCGATCCAATCAAGGATGGGCCTGATATTCTGGTTTATCCTGAAGGTACCCATTACACCGCAATTACTGTTGATACAGTGCCGATGTTGGTTGCTGAGCACTTCATCAAAGGCCGCGAACTTAAGCAATACGCCTCGGTTATGCGTGACCTGGCTGATGAAGAGCTTAGTGAACCCAAGCCCAAGGAAATTCGCCTTATCCTTGACCAGATTGGCAAAATTGACCCACGCAACATTGATGATTACGTGGCGGTTGATGGTTATATGGCCCTGGGTAAAGTATTAACCGAGATGACCCCAGAAGAGGTTATCCAGACACTGATCGATGCAAAACTAAGGGGTCGTGGCGGCGCTGGCTTTCCTACTGGGCTCAAATGGAGGTTTGCGCGCCAGGCGGTCGGCGAACCAAAGTACATCATCTGCAATGCCGACGAAGGTGATCCCGGCGCATTCATGAACCGTAAGGTCCTGGAAGGGAACCCTCACTCAGTGATCGAAGGTATGATTATCGGTGCATATGCCATCGGTTCATCACAGGGTTACATCTACTGCCGTGCCGAATACCCCATTGCTGTTTCTACACTGCGCCTGGCTATCGAACAAGCACGCAGCCTTGGTTTACTTGGCAAAAACATTTTGGGTACTGATTTCTCATTTGACCTTGAAGTTCGCATGGGTGCTGGAGCGTTCGTTTGTGGTGAAGAAACCGCTTTGATTGCATCCATTGAGGGTAAACGCGGTGAACCGCGGGTTAGACCCCCATTCCCTGCTCAAAAAGGTCTATGGGGTAAACCATCGAATATTAATAATGTCGAAACATTCGCCAACGTTCCCCAAATTTTCCTTAAGGGCGTGGAATGGTTTTCGAGCATGGGCTCAGAAAAAAGTAAAGGGACCAAAACTTTTGCCTTGGCCGGTGATGTAGCCCACACAGGTTTAATTGAAGTGCCTTTCGGCACCACCCTACGCGAAATCGTGTTTGAGATCGGTGGTGGAATTAAAGACGGGAAAAAGTTCAAAGCTGTGCAGACAGGCGGCCCAATGGGCGGTTGTCTGACTGAAGAGAACCTGGATCTGCCGGTAGATTACGAAACTCTTGGCCAGGCTGGTTCAATCATGGGCTCGGGCGGTATGGTGGTAATGGACGAAGATACCTGCATGGTGGATATCGCCCGCTTCTTCATGGAATTTACCCAGGATGAATCCTGCGGCAAATGTGTTCCTTGCCGCATCGGCACCCGCCGCATTCTTGAAATCCTTGAACGCATCTGTAAGGGTCAAGGTAAACCCGAAGATCTGGATCGTTTGGATGTTCTCTGCAAGCAAACAATCCAGGATTCTCTTTGCGGGCTTGGGCAAGGAGCAGCCAACCCGGTAGTTTCAACGATGAAGCATTTCATGGACGAATACAAAGCGCACATTTATGAACACCGTTGCCCCGCAAAGGTTTGCCGTTCCTTGATCCGCTTCGAAATCGACCCTGAAAACTGCACAGGCTGCACCCTTTGCGCTCGCAACTGCCCAGTGAACGCTATTAGCGGCGAAAGAAAGCAGACTCACCATATTGACC
>DATIUL010000302.1:0-2254 GCA_035466865.1 Anaerolineaceae bacterium
TGAAATCAAGGAAACGAAGCTGCACGAGCAGTTGAGTGAACGCATTAATGAGAAATTATCTGAACGGTAGAAGGTAAAGAAAGAAGGAATATGGCATCATCAACATTTATGCGGCCTCCGCAAACAGAGACAGTTTATGAAATCGGAGAGAAAATTGAGGTCAATTGCGACCACGAAGACAAAGGTGAGCGGGTACGTGGTTGGCTAAAGGGGACCATTGTGCAGGTAGATGGCCGCATGATTGCCGTGCAGTTCAAGACCAATATCTTTTTAACCGATGGGTGGATGGTACCAGACCAAATCCTTTGGTTCCAGACCGATTCAAATATGATCAGCCCGATCCAGGTTTATCCATCACACGAGAAAGTTGTTCGAAAGAAACCCATTGAAAAGGATGATCTCTAATCGTCATTGAAGCTCAAAACAAAAAACAGGCACAGCCTGTTTTTTGTTGTCTTAATGTAGATAAATATAATGGGAATTAGTCCTGGAGTTTGAAGGTGGAAAATTCACCAACTATGCGGATAATGTCAAAGCCTTCAGCCAGAGGTCTTTCTGCCAAAGCGCCATGTCGAATAGCGGTCGCTCTTAGAATTTCAGCGTTGAAGTAATATTTCTGGGCATAAGTTTGATACTTGGAAAGGGCTAGAAGTTTAGTCTCAACCGCTTTCTCGCTTACTTCCACCAAAAAATCAGGGAAAAAGCCATAGCTGGAGCGTAACACGTCATACCCAAGTACTGTAGTTCCTCTGAAAGCCCTGATGGCTTCCTGCGTGAGCGTGCCATGGTCCTGATGGACATCCTTGGCTGTGTGCACAAACACGATCTGGGGTTGATAGCGTTTGCGCAAAGCCAGCATCTGCTCCAAAACCTCCTGGCGAGATTCTGGAAAACGGCGGGTTTGAAATGAGCCCAATTCATACTGACCTTCATTTAGGCCCAAGGTGCGCATGCTGGTGGCATATTCAGAAACCAAATCCTTAAGGTCCGGATTCTGCTGGTTGTCGGAAAAAGTGTAGCAATGCATATCGGCACTGTTGCCAACTTCAGCAATTAAGGCACCGCAGCCAAGCTCAATGTCATCGGGGTGTGCTCCGAGGAAAAGCAGGGATTTTCCGTAGAAAGTCATGTTCATAAAATTCTCACTTAGTGGCAATAAAGCCGCCAACTACCTTGGTCATCACAATTTGCCCTTGATTCTCGATTCGCCTCTCCGCCACTTTTTGAATTTTTGCCATTACAATTTCAAATTCAGCATGGGTATCAAAGAGGGCATTCCACAGTTTGCGATCTTCGGACATCGAAGCCCGGGTATAGACCATGTAAGGTTCTACACTGGTAAATATGAGTGGATTTTCAAAAATGTGTTGCTGGGCACTTTGGAACAGCGATTGCATGGTGCCATAGATTTGGGAAGCATAACGGGAAGACCCTGGCATGGGAGGGATAGGCTTACCCGTGGCTTCCTTTATGATTTCGTAAAATACCTGCTTGTTGGCTGGCATTGGGCCAGTGGTGAAAAGTCTGCCCCCAGGTTTGAGGACACGGTGGATTTCTGAGAGTGTGAAGGGAATATCTTGCGCGTAGTAGATAGCAAAACAACAGGAGACCAGGTCAAAACTATCTGAGGGGAGCTCAAAAGGCTGGTTGAAGTCCATCCATCGGTAATCAATCGGGCTGAGAGCAGCTTTGCTGACTTCGCGGGCTTGCGCCAGAAGTGTTTCTGAAACATCAGTACCCAGGATCTCGCATTGGCCTTTGAGTGCTTTGTCAAAAGAGGTACATTGTTTGCCGGCACCGCAGGCTAAATCCAAAATTTTCAAGCCGGGCTTAAGTTGGAGCGTCTCAAGCATCCAGGTGTCAATATCTTTGGACCCAAACTGATTGTGGATATCAATGCGGTTTTGAAGATCTGTATTGGTTTCTTTAAAGTCAATTTTCATGCGTGCTCCTTAATAATCCAAGTATAACGGACGGAATTAGGCTGTCAAGAAATTACAACCCCCGCCTCAGCAAATGCGCGGCAGCATTTCCGTAGCAAGAATATCCAGAACTCGAGTGGTACCGAGGATTGTTCGCAGCCATACCTTGCCATTGGAGGGTTCCAGCACATCGCCAATCAACGCTGCCCCTTGGCCGTATTTGTGGGTTCGGAGGATTTTGAGTGCTCTGTCAGCCTCGGAATTTGGGAGCACGAGAATGAGTTTGCCTTCATTAGCCATATAAAGCGGGTCAAGCCCCAGCATATCGCAGA
>DATIUL010000303.1:0-4103 GCA_035466865.1 Anaerolineaceae bacterium
AACAATTTTTTGTCCTGATATCATTGTTCTCCTTTAAGGAAGGTGCTGGGTGGCTGATTTAATCAGCCACCCAGCACATGTTCTATTAACTAATTTACCAAGTTGATTTTCTTTTCAAGCTCGGATAGTTTGATAAATTTATCTTTCTCCAGAATATCCTCTACTGCTTTCTCTGAAGTTCCAAAAATGTTTTCTTCATCCTTGTAGTACCATGACTTAAAAACTTCTCTCCCAGATTTCTTATTGAGAGCCTTGCTCACTTCAGTCAAACTTGTATAGGGCATGTCGTTATACATATAAGTTCCATCCTCATGTAATTCTACAGAAATGCTGCTATTTTTAGCGTTTGGATATATCTTTATAGCATCAACTGAACTTGTTTGGTCCCTTATGTATGCGGATACTTTTTGAATAAAATCACCCGTTGTTTGAGTGGTACCACCAGTAGCAATTTGTGTAAACTGATTGGAAGGCTCCTCCCAGATTTCCTCAACAATAACAAGAAGCTTACGTGTTCTTTCAGCAATTTCTTTCTCAGCCCAGTTATCTTCCTTTAGTATAGAATCGAACATCTTGATGTCTGCACGTTGAAGACCAGTAGTGTCATTCAGAAGCCCTTCTTTCTTATCTTCCCATGATTTATTACTTACCGATGAATTACTTGGCTTTGACAATAAAGTAAGATTTCCAAGAAGGTGTACAGTTTTTTCATTGCGAACGCTGTAATCGTTTTCATCAGCAGCGGGCCATGTTTCTTGGTTCCATTTTTGAGGCATAATATGCTCGATACTTAGTGCACCTCTAGGAACCCGTGAACTTGCTTTATGGATAACTCCAGAGCGATCAAATCCGCGTTCGTAATCTTCAATCGCTTCGAGTACTACCCTGATCTTCTTCCTCAACGGGTTTGAATTAAAGGGGCATGAATCAATCTTTTTCTCAAGGAATGAATTGTTAGGCCAAATTGCAAATTTAGCGTCTTTAGTATCTAAGAACTCAGCGATAACATCACCGGGCTTGTTCATCGCCTCAGGCGTACTAATTTTCGCCATAATAGTCTTAGTAAAAGTTTGCAAATCCGCAGTGCCTGAGTAACCCGCAAGTAAACGGCGTACCGCCCAGTTCTCAATGGTACTAACTGCTTTTTTGACTTGTGCTGTTTCAACTTCGCCTGAGAGGTGAAGCTTAATAAGCACCGTCCATAGCGGGCGATATCCGAACGCTTCTATTACTCGGTATGTAAAGTTATAGAGATACCCATTATCGCTTGCATCGTAGTTGACAGTAGGATTAGTAGATGCTTCGCTAATCTCTTTATACAATTTAGACAATCTATCAATCTTCTCAACAAATTGCATTAAATCATCATTGTTGCGCTCTTTTAAAATATCTATATAAGCACGAAAAGCCCTGTATAGTCTATCACCATTGTTCAACTCAATTGGATATGGGAACTCCTTATCATTCATTCCCGAGGTCTCCGCAAGCAAAAGATAATAAAGGAAAGAACGTAGATGATTAACTCCAGAACCAGCACTGAAAGCGATTGACTTGTTATCCAACCAGAATTCAGCCTTATCTTCAAAATGCTTCCAATACCGCTGGTAGAAACTCCATTTATTTGAAGCCTTGCTACCATTATCCGCAGATTCAATGGACATCATAATAAAGTTTTTAATTAAGTCAGAGGGTGATAGTTTTTCCATTCGAGCATTGAGTGACTCGAAAATTTCCTGTGGCTTATCGTCATCGTCTAGCTCAATGACGGCAAATGTAATTCCCATAGTAATGGAGTCAGAAAGATTTCTTACCATTCTCAGGAAATGTGCTTTGTCCGTTGCTTCGTTTAGATACTCATGAATATACTTATAAAATTCTTTGAAAGCAATATATACGGTGGATATAGATGAATAGTTTTTATTAAGTTCTTTAGTGTCAAGTTTAATCAAAGCATCTAATTCAGCGCGAACTTCTTTCGGAAGAATAAATCCACTGCGACTGTTATCCAAAGAATCCTTATTCAGACAGACAAAATCTACTAAGTTATAGTAGTCCTGTTGATTGAGTGCCATCGGATGCAGTTTTTTATCCGACCCATGCAGCGTCCCTTTATCGTATTCTGGATTCTCATGATAGTGAGTCTTTTTAATGAAACTTTTAAGATCCTGCATTTGATCATTTACATCGTTAAAAGTTATACCGAACTTCTCTTTATCATCTTCGTAAAAGGAACGCAAAACAGCTATAAATGAATTCAGGAAAATTGAAGTAGTTACAATTCTTTGTTGACCATCGATAACACTAAAAGTTGAACTTTTAGAATTCCCAATTTTGTTAAGCACTAAAGATCCGAAGAAATGGGAGGAATCGGGATTCCCTCGTTCAGCTTGAACTCTAATATCATGCCAAAAGTCTTCTCTATGGCTTGTACGCCAACTGTAAGGTCGTTGATAATCTGGGATTTCTAGGTTCAACCTTTGCGGTTCTAGTAATTTCACAACAGTTCTAATATCACAATCCAATTTTTCCCCTTGAAGTAGTTTGCTTTATAGGCACAACCTAGTTTAATATGCTTTGGTTGTAAACCGAATATCGGGTTTTGTCCATCGTTTGTACGAATATGCGTATTTTTCATAAAGAATATTTTGGATTCTTAAAAACGGATGAACCATTCGTAAATTTTTTGTACGATATCGGCCTTATCACTACCTTTTCGATGAGATACCTGTAGAAGAGATGGGCTAGAAATAGGTAAGTGGAGCAGCCCAGATTCCCTGATTCTCACTACTCTATAGCCTGTTTTGAGCAATGTCTCAGTTTTTATAGCGTCATGTTCAAGATGATGATTGCTTCCTTTCCCTGATCTTTCCCCGGAATGATAAAAAAACCCGTCATACTCTACGACAAGCATGTCTAAAATCGAAAAACAGTCTAAATTCATTGTTCGATTAGATTTCCATGCTATATCAATTTTTACATCATTTCGCATCTGAGGAAAATAATGAAGCAACTCTTCATAAAACTCTTTTTGTGTTTTCGAAGTTCCAGCCCCCGAACAAGTACGACATCCAAGACCTCGGTTTCTACTTGAAATTACCGCTTCCCACTCGTGTCCTTGGGAACATTCCCACCACGCTTTCAAATTACTTCCCGGTAGCACCATTGACGGAATAAATGTTTCGCTGTTGAGCTTAGTGTTCCACTCAGAAGCAAGAGCCGGGTTAACTGTTTGAAGATCATTTACCCCAGAAACTGCTGCTTGACCAGCACAAAAACGACAACCTTTTCCAGCCGTAGTTCTGCTTGAAATAACCGCATTCCATTCATGACCATTATTACATTTCCACCACGCTCGTTTATGAGTAGTGGCAACAATGTCAGCGGGGGATAAGATATCGTTCTTTTCAGGATGCCATTCATTTGCTACCTCTGGATACCGTGTCGCTAAATCGTTTACACCTGTCATCAAAATATGATTAGTGCAAACCCCGCAACCTTTTCCACTGTTCCTATCACCCACGGTATTACGCCACTCATGACCGTCCACAGGGCATTGCCACCAGACTTTTTTATTGGCACCAGCACTCACCATAGAAGGCTTCAAACTACCATTCTTTTCATGATTCCATTCCTCTGCTAATATTGGATTTACAGTAGACAAATCATTGAACCCAGCGATAATTTTCCTGTTCCCGCAGACGGGACATCCATTCCCAGATATTCTTTTTCCTGGAATAGATTGCCACTCATGACCCAAAGAACAGATCCACCAAACTTTCTTATTAGACTGGGGGAGTAGATCGGATGGTTTAGTCTCGCCATTTCGCTCATGGTTCCATTGCTTGCAAAGATCATGATATAGCGTTTCTAAATCATTGACACCAGTAACGGGTTTACTGCCAGAACAATAAGGACATCCAGTTTTCATACGAGAGTAAACAACAGCCTCCCATTCATGGCCGGCACTGCATAACCACCAAATCCTGTCATGTGTTCCGGGTAAAGTATTTTCTGGCTTCTTATCGCCGTTCTTATTTGGATGCCATTCAGTGGCTAAGAGTGGATACGCTGTAGCAAGATCATTGAATCCCGAGTAGACTCTT
>DATIUL010000304.1:0-10839 GCA_035466865.1 Anaerolineaceae bacterium
ATGACAGAAATAGTAGCAATGACAGCGATATTCTTGGCGCTGAACATGTCAACTTTTTTGTCAATCATAATGGCGATACCTTGGGCAGCGATTGCGCCAAAGAGATAGATTTCCAAACCGCCGATAACACTTAAGGGGATGGAATAGATCGCCTTTACCAAGGGGGTAAAGCAGGCGATGATCATGGCGATGGTTGCTGCAGTGATCAGAACCGGTACGGAGAACACACGGGTGATTGCCATCGTGCTGATGTTTTCACCGTAGTTGGTTCCGGCGGGACCGCCCATGAAACCGGCTACCATGTCGCCAACACCATCACCGATCAGGTTGCTGCCAAGCCGACCTGCGAGATCATATTGCTTCTTGCTGCCAAGCTTCTTTGCCAGGTCATTGACGTAGACATCCAACTGGTAGATGTGAGCGGTAGATTCTGGAATGGTCGCAAGGGCAACAGGCATAATGGCGAGCGCGGCTGGCCAGTAAATCGTTGGTACTGTGAAGTGGGGCAGAGCAAAAATACCCTGGCTGGCCACAGCTTCTGGTAACTGGCGGAAAAGATCAGAACCAGTTGCAGTGGTCAGGATGGCAGCGGTAATGACACCAACCACCATACCAAGGAAGAGTGGCAGCTGGGAGAGGAAGCCCTTGAGGTATACCGAGAAGACAATCGTAGAAATCAATGTGACGATTGAGACTATCCAGGGCAGGTTGTCAATGAAAGCAGGACCGGCGACTGCGGGGGCTGCATCGGCCATGGCATTGCCTGCCAACGTGAGACCAATGACCATGGCAATCGGACCAGTAATTGAGGCGGGAAGTATTTTCTCAATCACGTTTTTACCAAGTTTGTTGACAAGGAACCCAGCAGCAATTGAGATAAGGCCCGACATGACGATACCGAAGGTCACGATCGCGATTTTCTCGTCTGGAAGGATTGCTACGCTCCCTAAATAATCTGCGCCGACCAAACCAACGATAGCTCCGATGTATGAGAAACTGGAGCCATAATACAGGGGGATTTTGCCTTTGGTGACCAGAATGAAACAAAGTGTTGCGAAACCGCTGGCAAAAATTGTTGTTGAAATGTGGAATTTGGTGATTAAGGCTACCGTAATCGTAGCAGGGAACATAACAATAACCTGCTGAATTGCGTAGAGTAGCAATTTCCAGAATGGTGGGGTCTCATCCGGAAGATAACCGATGGTGCTATTTGATTTAGTGAACCAACTCATTATTTCTCCTTTTTATTACTAATATGAATAATTAACAGTCAACCAGTCGAGCTAAACCCTTTTTCGATGGTCCCTTCTCCTTTCCTCCCGTTGCCTTGCGCTCATTGAGCACAAGGCAATTTCAGGAGATATCAAGAATTGTTTTTTTAAATTTAATGACTTAACGACGACCAGGAAGACAGTCGACGTCAGTGCACAGGATTGATTTCTTTCCACTCGCGATGCCCATGGCAATGGCTTCTGGCGAGAGAGGGAGAACGTGGAAATTAATTCCCAGAGCGTCATAGACAGCGTTGCCTATGGCTGAAGGGATCGAGATCATCGGATGTTCACCCACACCACGGGCACCGTAAGGACCGTTGTGTTGTGGATTCTCGATGTAGATGGGCACAATTTTCCTGGGCATGTCTTTCATGGTCGGGATTTTGTTGTCTGTGAAAGAGGGATTCATCAACTGTACATCCGCGTTGAATTTGTAGCCTTCCAGCAACGCAGAACCCAAACCCTGCATTACGCCGCCGCAGATTTGACCATAGACAAGTTTTTCATTAATTACCTGGCCAATATCAAAGGCGGAGGCAACTTTAAGAACTTCGATGTAGCCAGTTTCAATATCTACTTCTATCTCTACGGCATGAGCGCCAAAGGTCCACACCAAAGCAGGTGCACCCTGCCCAGTCTCATGATCAAGATTTGTGAGGCCGTCCGCAATATAGGTGCCGGTTGCCATTAATGGACCCCCGATGCTTGTCCCATTAGGATACATATAACCAAGGGCGAGTTGTTTGTAACTCAGGCGGCGCTCAGGATTATGAATGTGGTATATCTCGCCATTAGCGTGCGCAAGGTATTCAGGTTCTGTCTTGAGCGCTCGGGCAGCTACCTCTTTCATTTTTCGTAGTAATTCGCGGCTGGCTTTGATGACTGCATTACCACCCATGAAAGTTAACTTGGAGGCTACTGTGTTCCAGTCGTATGGGTTAGCCCGGGTATCGATATCTGTCATGATTTCGATATGCTCGATTGGCAGGTCCAATTCTTGGGCAGCGATTTGAGCCATGGCGGTATTTGCACCCTGACCGATATCTACACCACCGATCATCATTCTTACATGCCCATCGCCGTTCATCTGCATAATGGCGGAGGAGGCGGTGTTCGCAGGCATGGCCGGTGCTTTTTGCAGCATGGCAAAGCCTTTGCCGCGCACCTTACCGGTCTTCCATTCCCTCTGGCGCTCTTCCTCAGTCTTACGGCCAGTCCAGCCAATTTCCTTGACCACAGCCGTCAGGCAATCCTTTGGACTGCCGCTGCTTTCAGTGATCAACTCACCGCTCATCGTCCTGAAACCGGGTTCCAGAAGGTTCTGCATACGGAATTCGTAGGGATCGATCCCGAGTTTTTGAGAGAGGATGTCTATCTGGCGCTCAATCGTCCAGTGTGTTTCAAGGTGCCCAAAACCGCGATAGGCCGTACTAAAAACTTTGTTTGTGTATATAGTTTTTGAGTCAATGCTGGCATTATCAACCTTGTAAGGTCCCATACCTGAGTAGACGGCTGTTTTTCCTACATTGACACCATAGTCAGCATAAGCTCCGCTGTCCCAGTCGTATACTGCCTGGACTGCATTGATCTTGCCGTCTTTGTTCACGCCAGTCTTGATGCGTCCGCGCATTCCGGCACGGGTTGGCAGTTGATTGAACTCTTGTTCTCGGGTAGCACGTACCTTTACAGGAAGCCCACCGGCAGCACGTGAAAGCAGTGCGGCAAGAGGTTCCAGGTGGATGCCGGCTTTGCCACCAAACCCTCCACCGACGTATGGAATGTGGACTTCAACATCCGATTCAGAAATACCAAAGCTGTCAGCCATGATTTGGCGGATGGCAAAGGGGGATTGAGCGGATGACCAGATTCTGATTTTATTCGAGTATGGGTCACACTGGACGATAGCCACATGGGTTTCCATAGGCACGTGAGCAACGGCTGGCAGCGAGAATTCGTTTTCAACGACCAAGTCCGACTCAGCAAAACCCTTATCCAGATCGCCTTTCTTACTCTTGTTCCAACTGGCGATATTCGAATCTTTCTGGGGGAAGAAGACACCAACGTAGTGCTTCAGTTCATTTATATCGTCATGAACGAGGATTTTGGCTTCAAGAGCTTCGTCCACGTCATGAACAGGAGTCAACGGCTCATAAACCACATCAAGCAGTGTAATGGCACGTTCAGCCGTTTCTTCATCATCGGCAGCAACTGCGGCAACAACATCGCCATGGTAGCGGGTTTCACCCTTGGCCAAGACGCGCTTATCCTGCATATAAAGGCCGACCAAAATGTCGGAGTCTTCACCACATAGAACGGCTCTCACGCCAGGCAAAGCCTTAGCTTTACTGGTGTCAATAGAGACGATTCTGGCGCGAGCGTATGGTGAAAGAAGGCACCTGGCATGCAGCATACCGGGCAGCTCCATATCATAGGCATAAACAGCTTGGCCGGTTACTTTTTCGCGAGCGTCTTTGCGATCGTAAGCCTGACCAACCCGCTTATATTTTGATTGGTATTTTTTCTCGTCCATTAGCGCTCCAACTCCTTTCGTTCACGTTCTGCGGTGCGCTTCACAGCATTCAGTATCGGAAGGTAACCGGTACAGCGGCAAAGATTTCCGCTCAGAGTTTCAATGATTTCCTCGTCTGTCGGGTTTGGATTGTGATCCAGCAAAGCTCGGGTTGACATCAGGAATCCAGGGGTGCAGAAACCGCATTGCAGAGCATCCTGACTGATAAACTCTTCCTGAAGAATCGAGAGTTTTCCATCCTTTGCCAAACCTTCAACAGTGGTGATTTGGGCACCTTCGGCTTCGACTGCCAGGATGATGCATGAGGTCACGGCTTTACCGTCCATGATGATCGTGCATGCACCACATTCCCCTTCGCCGCAAGCTTCTTTTGTACCAAATAACTTCAGGTTATCTCGCAGGAAGTGCAGCAAAGTCATGCTTGGGTCAACATCTCGAACGACCAGGTGGCCATTCACCGTCAAACTCAGAGTAACTTTGCGTTTGCCTGATTCAATATGCTCGGTATACATAGAACAATCTTTGGTGTTGTCCATGCTTAATCCTCCTTAACAATAAGATTGAGCAGACCACGTTTGAGCAGAACGGATGCCATTTGCAAGCGGTAGGATGCTGAGGAACGTACATCCGTAATGGGGTGGATGTGTTCAACAATTTCTTTTGCTGCCCATTCAACAGTTTCCAGTGACAGCCCCCGCTCATTGATCATATCTTCAAGAGCGAAGAGTCGTTTGGGTGTGGGGGCTACTGCGCAGATGCCTATTGCCACTTTGCTGTCTGGCTTAATGCGGCAAGCAAGGCCAACCGTTGCGAGGTCATGACCTTTGAGCCTGGCCTGGCGTAAGTAGATGCTCTTATCACCCTCACCTGGTTCAGGCAATTGCACAGAAACTACCAACTCGCCGCGCTGAAGAACTGTACGTTTCACACCCGTGAAGAATTGGTGCAATGGAACCTGGCGGATGCCTTGAGAATTGGCAATATTGACAACAGCGTCGTATGCCAACAAGGCTGGTGGCAAATCCGCGCCTGGGGAAGCATTACAAATGTTTCCGACCAACGTTGCACGGTTGCGCAGTTGGAAAGACGCAAGGGATGCTGCTGCCTGATTTAGGGCTGGATATTTGGCCTTGACAACTTCCGAGTCGACCAAACGATTAACCACAACTGAAGCACCGATTGTTAGACCAGAGCCATCAACGAATTCAAAAGCAGCTGTCTCGGGGATCGCTTTGATGTCCACGATGGATTCGGCGTTGATTATGTTTCTGCGTAGCAGAATCATCAAATCAGTGCCACCCGCGAGGACAAAAGATTTCTCTCCTTTTTCGAGATATTGAACTGCTTCGTTGAGGTTGTGGGGCTTAAAGTATGTAAATCTACTTATCATTAATAGCCTCCTATTGTTACCACAAACCGTATCTTAATCCCTCTTAATAGAGTCTTGGTTTATGGTGTATAAGTGTGAGATATCTATGACTAGTTATCCTTTATAGACTTATTTGACAACCATTATAGCTTACACAAAGAACACTGCCTTTTGTCAATATTTACAATTATTACGTCCAATTGTTGATTGGATTTGGGAAGAAATCACAACCAATTATCCTCTCTCGGTGGTTTCCGTTTAGGATATTGCTGTTCATAATATCTGGAAATTTCAATCAGACGACATTCACTACCTGGCAGACCCAAGAGCTCAAATCCGATTGGCACGCCTAT
Source organism: Anaerolineaceae bacterium (assembly GCA_035466865.1). Lineage (GTDB taxonomy): Bacteria > Chloroflexota > Anaerolineae > Anaerolineales > Anaerolineaceae > Mesolinea. The sequence goes on from DATIUL010000304.1 coordinate 5,527, forward strand.
CGGAGCTTGCAGTGTGGCAGCAGAGAAGCCGGCTGGTAGGCAGACCGACGGGAAACCTGTAATTGCAGAAAGCGCTCCATTGCGTTGAATTTGGGACTCACCAACCTTGCATACCAATTGCTGTTGATGGGGAAAAAGGAGAGCATCAAGCCGATAATTTGTAAAGAGAGCCTTAATCTGCTCTTGCAGTAAGGCACGCTTGACTAATCGTTGGCCATACTCAGGTGCTTTTATGTCCAGCTGGTTTGCATAGACAAGATTTTCTTTGATTCCTGGATGGTGCAGACCACTTTCCAAAATTGCATCGATGCTTTGATAGGGGGCTTGGACTGCCTTGAGGTAATTGTTGAGATGAGCTTTAAGTTCATATAGGTGCACACTGATATTCGAGACAAGATCACCGATCTGGATCTGGTCATTAATTTCTACAATTTCAACGCCTGAGGTGCCAAGTTCTTTTACTACGCATGCCATTACCCTGTTGACTTCCTCGTTAATTGGATCAGAGCCAAAAAAGGATTTGAGCAATCCGATTCTTGGGTTGCCTGATGCCTTGGTTTCTGGCAGGTCCCGGATGGCAATTACCTTTAAGACAGCCACCGCATCAGCAACGCTACGAGCCATGGGCCCTGCTGTATCCTGAGTCAGAGAATAGGGCACAATGCCGTCATTACTAACCAAACCAACTGTTGGCCGGATTCCAACCAGGTTGTTGGCGCTGGAGGGAGACCGTATGGAATTGATTGTGTCAGTGCCGATACCCACTAAACCAAAATTGGCTGCCAGGGCAGCACCAGTACCACCACTTGAACCTCCCGGAGTGCGGGTCAGGTCATAAGGATTGTAAGTTTGTCCTTTGATCGAGCTAATGGATTCACCCCATATGGCAAACTCATGTAAATTTGTTTTTGCCAGGATGATTGCGCCCGCAGCTTTTAATCGTTTCACCAGATCCGCATCTTTGCCGGTTCTAAAACCTTGAAGGCTCAGGCTCCCTGCTGTGGTTGGCATATCCTCAGTTTCGATATTGTCTTTAATTAGAACTGGGACCCCATGCAAGCTGCCAGACAGTTTACCGGTTGACCGTAAAAAATGATCACATTCCCTCGCCAACTCTATAGCAGCAGGGTTGACACAGATGATGCTGGACAAGAAGCTTTCAAATCGCCGAATTCTATCAAGGTAAAAATCAACCAGGCATTCTGTGGAAATTTGGTGTTTGAGGAGAGACTGATGGTAGGCAGCAATGGTGAGTTCCAACATGCCGTTATTGTATCCTGAGATGTTACGTTGATTGAAAAATAAAGACAAAATTTGCCTAATCGAATGCTGACATTATGGTAAATTAACAGAATAGAACCATAATCACCTCTACTAATTGTCACAATATTACAATGTAACTGAGTGTTTTTTTCGGTACAATAATTATCAGGATGAGAAACGATATATGCTTGAAGCATTAAAAGTACGTTTACGTGACATCCTCAAGGTCGATCTGCTGGCTGGTGCAGAAGTAATTGCTGGCGTGGCAGGGATGGACAACGAAATTGCCTCGGTCAACGTTATGGAGGTGCCAGATATTGTTGATTGGGTCAGACCCGGCGAACTGTTACTGACGACTGCTTTCTCACTTTCTGACAACGTTGAAGCGTTCAACACCCTCCTACCCATGCTTTCGGAAAAGGGTGTGTGTGGCATGGGCATTAAGATGAAACGCTACATCACCGAATTGCCTGAGAGTGTGATTGAAACAGCTAACAAGCTAGGGTTTCCGATTATCAGTATCCCGCCGGACGTGTCTTACGGCGATTTGATGAAACAAATTTTTACCTACATCATAGGTGAACAGACCCGCTTGCTTACAAAGATCAACAATATTAATAACCAGATCAGGGACATCATGCTACGAAGCGGGGATATGGAGGAATTTGCTGAACTTATTAGCAAGGTGGTTCAGTCACCGACAATGATTTCTGATCAAGTGCACAAGAGTTTTGTGTTTCACACCGAGGATAAAGCCTGGGAAGCTATCCTTGGACGGGTTGTTCCAGCAACGATTAACAATACGAGCATCCCGGTTGATCCAGAGTTATCTGAAATTCACACTAGTTACGATCAGGTTGATGGTGAAAAAGTTAAGCGGTTCAGCATACCGATCTATTTTGAAGAAAATCTCTATGGATATATCAATATCTGGGATGTGCATGACAGGATAAACAAGGGCGATCTATTCGTGATCGTATCAACAACCTCCTTGATTGCTCTGCATATTGTCAATAAGCTAAACGTTACCCAACGCGAGAATGTGCACCGGACAAATTTCCTGGAACTATTGCTGAGTAATAAACCTGAATCGCAAGCCCGGGCAATTTTTGATGCAGAGTATTACGGTTTTAATCCGACCGGCCATCATCAATGCCTCATTCTGAGATTGGACTATCAAGATAGTATTCTTTCAGCTTCTTTACGCACCCGCAGAATCCAGGAAACAAGCCTTATCCTGACGGGAATTCTCAGTTATGTCGAGCGCAAAGCTTCATCGCGTTACATTTGTGCAACCAAATCCAACGAGTGTTATTTCCTGCTTGAGTTTGATCAAAACCTTAGTTCAGAAAGCCGCGCTGCCCAGACCAAGCAATTTGTCTATTCGCTGCTGGAAGTTGCCAGGGATTTGAAAGTTGAAGAACAGAGCTTCATCGGTGTTGGCCGCGCCTATCCTGGTTATGACAAACTCAGCGAAAGCCTGCACGAGGCTCAGCAAACGGTGCGCATCCTGCAAAGCAGCCAAAGGGATGTCAAGGAGCATTACGGATTTTTTGAAGAAATGGGCATAGCCCGTTTGTTTGGTTCACCAGAAATTCGGAAGGACTTGTTGAGTTATGCCGATCAGGTACTTCAGCCAATTCTGCATTATGATGCTGAACATGATGGAAAATTACTGGAAACCGTCCAAGCATATTTTGAACACGGCGGTAATTTACGCAAAACTTCTGAAGTGCAATATACCCACCAAAACACTGTTGTTTATCGAATCAATCGCATCCGGGATTACTTGAAAATTGATCTAAAGGATCCTGAGACGGCCTTTGCCATTCAATTTGCTCTCAAGATTCGTGATTTGATAGGTTGAAATGTTGAATAAACAAGTGAAAGTGTTAACGGCTTCTGATGACCTGCTTGAATTCCTGGAAAATCATCCAAGTCATGTGGCACGCGTACACTCGGTTTTCCACCATGCCACAAATTTATTGAACCAAGCGGGTGAATTAATTACACTCACGAACCTGGATGACATCACCCCAATGGGACTGGTTGTAGATTACGGCATCAGTTTTTCAAGATATCTAAAAATGGATGATGAAGTTACATTGGATATTGACCGAATTACGGCTGTAAACGGGGAGTTCACCCTGATTTTACGAGACGCTGAAGTCTGGAAAACCAGTCCTTTACTGAACCTGGTCCCTCATTCCGGTGATGAGATTGCTGAAATCAGAAGCAAGTTAATGAAGTTGGTCGCGAAACAACCTCCTTTAGGCTTGTTACCTCTTCTATCGCGCTTGACGGACCAACCAGCAGACCTCAATCCGATCGATGACAATCTCTATAGTCGCTATATTGCTGATGACCTTGCAGCGTTCACACAAGCGATTGCTGCATCCTCTTGGGAACATGCCTTGAATATCGCTAATCGCTTAATTGGGTTCGGAATGGGATCAACGCCATCTTGCGATGATTTCCTTGCAGCATACATGGTGATATTCAAAATGGCCGAAGCGGTAAAGCCTGGTCATTATCCTTGGGTCCGGGGATTCAATAAGGCCATTTCCGACAAGGCGAAAAAACGGACCACGTTAATCAGCGCCAATATGCTCAGGCATGCCAGTGATGGAAAAATTTGCAGGAGTCATCAACACCTCATCCAGGCTTGCTTGTATCAGAACAAAAGTGACCTGGCATCATTAACTGGCCAAGTTATGCAGCACGGAGCTAGTTCAGGCGGAGACTTTTTGCTTGGTCTGGTCTGTGCGTTGGAATGGTATCGAAATTCTATGGCAGATAATCCAAAGAAAGGAGAGCAAGCATGGGTTGGGCTAAAAGGAGCGCAACCTGTGCCAAGTATATGACCCTACAAACAAGTGTAAAAAGAAATGCCTATTACGACTCGGTAACGCTCATGCTGTTAACGAGAGAATTACAGAAGTTGGAAGGTGTTGAAGACCTGCTGGTGGGAATGGGCACTGATCTCAACCTGGACCTGGCAAGGGGTCTGGGCTTGGCCACCAACGATTTTGACACGCTTACCCCCAATGACCTCTTCATCGCTGCAAAAATTGATGACGCGGTGATTTCGATGGGGGCAGTCGAAAAAGCTTGCAGCGATTATCTAAACAAAAGCACGGAGTCTGATAGTGATGAAGATTTTCAGGCATCGTCATTAAGTTCTGCCATCCAATTTATGCCCGGAGCCAATATGGCAGTGATATCTGTACCGGGGCAATACGCGTCAGTTGAAGTTGAAGCTGCGCTGGATGCCGGCCTGCATGTCATGCTTTTTTCTGATAACGTACCAGTTGAAGATGAGCTGCGCCTCAAACAGAAAGCAGTTGAAAAGGGTTTACTAATGATGGGCCCCGACTGTGGAACGGCGATTATAAATGGTGTACCACTTTGTTTTGCCAATTCCGTAAGGCGCGGGAAAATTGGCGTGGTCGGAGCGTCGGGTACTGGAACACAAGAAGTTACCGTACAGGTTCATAAGCTTGGTGAAGGGCTCTCCCAGGTTATAGGCACAGGAGGTCGCGATCTTAAAGACCAAATTGGCGGATTGATGATGATTCAAGGTTTTGAGTCGTTGATTGCTGATGCTGGGACTGACGTCATCGTCTTGATTTCCAAACCACCGGCCCCGTCAGTTGCAGAGAAGATTTACCGTATCGCCAAAAATTGCCCAAAGCCTGTGGTAATTGACTTTATAGGGGGAGATCGGGCAGCTATCGAAGCTGCTGGGGCGATTCCATGTATCAGCCTTGAAGATGCCGCTCAGAAAGCTGTCAAAGTGCTACGTGGGCAAAAGTTTGAAGACTTTGTAGGTTTTTCGCTACCCGAGGCACAAATCGACTCTATTGTTGAAAAAGCAATGGCCAAATTGAAGACCGATCAGACCGAGTTACGTGCGCTGTTCACCGGGGGAACGCTTGCAGATGAAGCAATGAAGCTATTGGGTGAGCATTACGATATATATTCCAATATTCCCCTCTCACCAGAAATGGCAATCGAGAATCTGCCCAATGGACGCGGCCACATTTGCCT
>DATIUL010000305.1:0-2406 GCA_035466865.1 Anaerolineaceae bacterium
CTTGGGTGAGTCCGTTGGTTTTGCAGGTTCTGGAGCCTTTGTTGGTTCAGTTACAGGGGCTTTAGTGGGTTCGGCAATTGGTGCCGGCGCGGAGGTGGGGGCTGGTGTTGCTTGGACACAAGCTGAAAGGATCGCTAAGCCAAGCAATAAGGTAGCCAGTAATAAGGACACAGTTTTTTTGCTTTTCATTTTCTCTCCTATGGATTGTGACTTAAACCGGTTTACTAAATCGGTTTAAGTATATTCAATTTCTTTTGGTAGTCAAGGTATTTCATGTACTAAAAAGTCGATTAAGGACCCACTTTGATTGACTATCGCTATGCAGGGGGATAGAATCTTCTTACTCGATCAATAATCAAAGCCAAAGGTGAGCAAATGCAGGCAAATTATCCATTTCCTTACGAAACATTTACGGCCGGAGGACTTGAAATCAGTTTCCTTTCCAAAGGTGGGCCAAGGATCGTTGGCCTGCGCTTAAATGGTTCAGCTAATTTATTGGCTGAAGTGCCCGGGAAAATTGAAGAAACATCTCATGGTACTTTCCATTTTGTTGGGGGGCATCGCCTCTGGGCTGCGCCTGAAGAGAAGCCGCTCACTTATTTTCCGGATGATACAAAACTTCGGTTCATCAAGAATGTCGACGGTTTTGATCTCGTAGGTGCTCCAAATACGATCAATGGTCTGCAAAAAGAAATCCACGTCACAGTGGATGGCGGGCGGGGGCATGTTTTTCTCACCCATCTGCTTCGCAATACTGGAAAAAACCCAATTAATTGCGCTGCCTGGTCCATTACCATGCTACGCCCCGGTGGGAAAGCCATTTTTCCAACCGGCACCCTGGCGCCCAACCCGGATAACCTGCTGCCGAATAAACATCTCAGTTTCTGGCCGTACAACCGCGCTGATGACCCCCGGGTACAGTACAAGCAAGACCATCTGTCTATTGATATGTCCATCATTGATCCAAAACCTGGAAAATGGGGAACCTTCAATGCCAGGGGTTGGATGGCTTACTGGTTGGATGGTATTGTTTTTTGTAAAAACGCAGCCAACACTTCAGCTGGCAGTTACCCTGATTTTGGTTGTAATACCGAAACATATATCTGCGATACGTTCATTGAATTGGAATCTCTTGGCTTGATGCAACAAATCTTGCCGGGAGCTGAATTGATTCAAAATGAAACCTGGACGCTCCGGGAAGGCCCAGAAATTTCCAGCGCGGAGCTGCTTTCCGGCAACTTTGTTTGTTAAGAAACTGTTTGGGGGGAATTAATATTGGATTGTTTCAGGCTATAATTTGCCCAATGAAAGGCAATAAAATGCCTTCAATATTGGAGTCTAAAGGAGCCGTATGGAGAAGAAAACAGTCACCATCACCAATAAAGAAGGCTTGCATGCCCGGCCTGCTTCTGTTTTTGTAAAGGAAGCTGGCAAGTTCAAGTGCAAAATTACCCTCCAGAAACATGGTGGCAAAGAAGGCAACGCCAAATCGATCTTAAGCCTGCTTTCGCTTGGTATTGACTCGGGCAGCACCATCGACATTTGCACCGATGGTGAAGATGAAGTGCTGGCCGCGCAAGCCCTTTTTGATCTGATTGAAGGATTCAACAAGGAAAGCAAATGAAGATTTACACCGGCAAACCTGCTTCACCTGGAATTGCAATTGGACCTGTATTCCTTTTTAAAAGTCAGATGGCTGCGGTTAAAACCTATACCATCGAGGATCCGGCTGCTGAATACCAACGGCTGGAAGGCGCTCTTCAGAAGGTTAAATCTGACCTGACCCAATTGGCCGAGAAATTGGAAGCCGATGGCCTTTGCGATGAAGCCGAAATATTCCATGCCCATATAGCCATGTCTGAAGATCCGGAATTACTTGAGGCCACCAAAGCCTTGATTGAAGAAAAGAAGGTGAACGCTGAAGCCGCGCTTACAGAAGCATCGGGCACCTTTATCGAAATGCTCAAAGCTCTCGATGATGAGTACCTGGCTGCCCGGGCGGCTGATATCGCGGATGTTGTTCGCAAAATCATAATAACTTTATGCGGAGACGAATATACGTCGGCAAGTCTTACCAAGCCATCCATCGTGGTGGCAGAAGACCTGATGCCTTCAGATACTGCAGCCTTTCCACGTGAATTTGTTCTGGGAATTTGTATTGAGTTGGGCAGTATCACTTCCCATGCCGCCATTCTTGCCAAAGCCATGGGCATTCCAGCCGTTATACAAGCCCCGTCGGTTGCTCACGAGATTGAAAATGGCACCACCATGATCCTTGATGGAAAAAAAGGCGAAATTATTGCCAGCCCAACCCCCGAGTACTTGCTTGGCTATCAAGAAGAACTCGAAAAACGAAAAAAACTGGAGGAGATTTTGCTTGAACGCTCCTCTCTGCCGGTGCAAACA
>DATIUL010000306.1:0-1739 GCA_035466865.1 Anaerolineaceae bacterium
AGAAACCCCCATCTGGCTCGGTCACTTTCAACGGCGACCTCGGTAAATGGAATGGTAACAATGAACTCAAAGATCAGGGTAACCACAACAATTAGGACACCGAACAATAGATCTTTTATGACTTTTTTCAAGTATATTCTCCAATCCGTGGCTGTATTTATTATACGTACGCAAATTAATGAAAACAGTATTTCGTGAGCGCAATTTATGACGGATTGGCCAGGGTAGATAAGGAAAAGCAAAAATCGTCGGGTTGCGCTTCACAAAGAGATGGTAGATGGAGATCCATTGTCGCTCCACACCGACGTGCGCAATTGCAAGAGCGGCAGAGATTCTTCGTGATGTCGGATTGAAAATCGCAATCCGACCTACGCCTACTTCCTTATACGCACGCAAAAAAACTAATACAAAATTTCTTGAGCGCAATTTACGGCGAATTGACCAAGCGAAGGTCAATTGCGCCTTACGAAAAGAAAAACCAGGAGACCAGCACAAATCGGGCCATGCCAAGTTTGCATATAATTACGGCATGGCTTGAAATATCAGAGAAAAGTGATATATTAATGCGAAATAACCTAAAGCCCACGTGGCACTCTTATCCAGAGAGGTGGAGGGACCGGCCCTTTGAAACCTCGGCAACCAGCGCAAGCATGGTGCCAATTCCGGCAGAAATCTGGAAGATGAGAGGAGCAGCTATTCCAAAACGGATGCCCCTCGCAACAGGGGCATTTTTATTACCAAGGAGCGTAAATGACTACAACTTTTATGAAATCGCCCAAGCATCTGTTCACTTCTGAATCGGTGACGGAGGGCCATCCCGACAAAATGTGCGACCAAATCAGTGATGCCATCGTGGATGAACTGATCAAACAGGATCCGACCAGCCGCATTGCCTGCGAAACCGCCAGCAAGACTGGTTTCGTTCTCGTATTTGGCGAAGTAACCACTGAAGGCTACGTGGACATCGACAAAATTGTACGTAACGTAGTCAACGAAATCGGTTATGACCGCGGCAAAAAAGGTTTTGACGGCAATACCTGCGCCGTGCAGACTGCCCTGGCGAACCAAAGCACTGACATTGCCATGGGTGTAGACCACGGTGGTAAGGCCAAAGAGGTCAAGTATGACGAGGCGTATATTCAGGCTGGCGGTGCTGGTGATCAGGGCATGATGTTTGGTTTTGCCTGTGATGAAACCCCTGAACTGATGCCAATGCCGATCTTCCTGGCCCACAAGCTGACCCGGAAAATGGCCGAAGTACGCAAAGCTGGCATTTTGCCCTGGATGTACCCAGACGGCAAGAGCCAGGTGACGGTGGAATACCACTACGGCAAACCCGCCCGCATCCACACCGTGCTCATTTCCACTCAACATTCCCCAACCTTCCAGGGCAAGGAATTGACGCACGAACAAATTGAAGAAGGCATACGCAAGTATGTTATTGAACCCGTTCTGCCGAAGGAACTTGTGGATGCAGACCTGAAGGTGTACGTCAACCCGACTGGGCGCTTTGTGATCGGCGGCCCCATGGGCGATGCCGGCTTGACCGGACGCAAGATCATTGTAGACACCTATGGTGGAATGGGCCGGCATGGCGGCGGTGCTTTCTCGGGCAAGGACCCGACCAAGGTGGACCGTTCCGCTGCTTACGCTGCGCGTTGGGTAGCCAAAAATGTGGTGGCAGCCGGGCTCGCCTCCCGCTGTGAAGTGCAGGTTTCATACGCCATCGGCGTTGCCCA
>DATIUL010000307.1:0-5432 GCA_035466865.1 Anaerolineaceae bacterium
GCTGATTCCCAACCCGCTACAAATCCCAGGGCTGACTTTTATTAATAAAGCTCATGACTTTTATCTTGAGTTGGGAGTGCCTTCAAATGAGTCCATTTTGCAGGCTTATCTGCATGCTGCCCTGCAGCCCCACCGCATGCAGTTACTCGAATTAAGCTGGCGCAGCAGTCCTGCCGCGGTCATTGACCTTTCAGCTTTAGCGCTCAGGGGTCAGGCGAGAGAGGTCACATTGGAAGGCACTCTGCACCTGATGGAGGAAGCACTGGTTGCCTGCATGGCAGCGTTAATACTGCCTGGGACCTTACTTGAAAAAAAGCAACGATTGGCTGCTTTGGAAGCCTCAGGTTACACGGCAGCACGTACATTTGCTGGCATGGTCAACTTCCCACTCTCTGAAGATGAAATTTCGCTATATATCCGCCAACTGCAAAAGGTTGTTTAATTCCCTAAAAATTCAGGCAGTATGCCCTGCTTTCGTCTACAATATCAAGGTTACATAGAGCAATGTGAGTAAGAAGAACTGAGGAGAACTATGTTGGATCCCATACTACAAGCCAAGATTATCCAGGATGCCCGCGATTTTATGAAACACAATTCAAAGCCTGAACTACAGGACTTTGAATCTGACCAGGACCTCAAAAAACCGCAACCACCTCTCCAGAAAGCGCGCATGCGACCAGAGGAGCAAGCGATTGTTCTGCCGCGCGATTTTGAGACCTTGGGATTGGAGGGGAACCTTTTGGAGCTCCTGATCAAACGCAAAAGCGCCCGGGTTTACACCGGTGAAGCGCTTTCTCTGCTTCAACTTTCCTTTTTGTTATGGGCTACCCAGGGAGTAAAAGATATCCGTGGAAAGAAGTACGCCACCTTGCGCACGGTGCCTTCAGGCGGCGCGCGCCATGCTTTTGAAACCTATCTCTTGGTGCAAAACGTGGAAGGCCTGGCGCCAGGCAAGTACCACTACCTGGCCATCGAGCACCAATTGGAATTTCTTGGAGCGCAGGAGGATAGTAATCAGGCTATTACCGCGTCTTTGGATAGTCAAAGCTGGGCTGCCAAAGCCAGCGTGGTCTTCTATTGGTCTTTTGTGCCTTATCGCTGTGAATGGCGCTATGGTGTCTTTGCACACTCACCAGCCTTGATTGATGCCGGTCACGTGGGACAAAACCTGTACCTGGCCTGCACCGCACTCGGGCTGGGAACTTGCGCGATTGCTGCTTTTGATGGCAACATTTGTGATGGCATCTTTGGCTTGGATGGTGACGAAGAATTTACTGTCTATGCCTCTCCTGTGGGCACTATTTCAGCCCGGGATTTGGCAGCCGAAAAGGCTTTTTATCAATTTGTAGAGGATGAAGGACTCTAACAAGGCAAAAAAGATTCAGAGATAGTACGAGGTTTGGGTTTGCCTTCAGCTAAAGCTGCAAATATGATTAAGCCAGGAGTAAAAGATGAAAAAATTTGACGCGATTGTAATTGGAGCTGGCCCAGGCGGTTACGTCTGTGCCATCAAGATAGCCCAGGCTGGCAAGAAAGTGGCGCTGGTGGAACGCGAGTATTTGGGCGGAATTTGCCTGAATATTGGCTGCATTCCAAGCAAGGCCTTACTGCGCAACGCTGACCTGGTGCATACCATGCGGGAGCACGCAGCCGAATATGGAATTAGTTTTGACAACCTGGTGACGGATTACGGAGCCGCCTTCAAGCGCAGCCGGCAAATCAGCCTGCGCCAAACCAAAGGCGTCAGCTTCTTGATGAAGAAAAATAACATTGAAGTCATTTTTGGCAAAGCCGAGTTTAGTGGTGCTCACACCCTCAATGTTCAAATTTCTGAGACCGAAACCGTGGAACTTGAAGCAGACGACATTGTGATTGCCACCGGCTCCCATGCCATGGTGATCCCTGGTTGGGAACCGGATGGAGAAAAGATTTTTGATTTTAAGCATGCCATCCTCGCTGAGAAGCTGCCTGAATCAGCGGTGATAATCGGCGGCGGGGCCATTGGAGTGGAATTTGCCATGATTTGGTCCAGCTACGGGGTCAAGGTTGATATCGTTGAGATGCTGCCCCATATTTTGCCCAATGAAGATGAAGAAGCTGCCAACGAATTAGCCAAGGCCTTCAAGAAGCGCGGCGTTAAAGTGCATGCCGGCACCAAGGTCAAGAGCGTGGTCAAGACTGAATCTGGCACCCAGGTTTTGCTTGAAAGTTCCGAAGGGGAGGAAACTCTGGAAGCCAAGGTGACCCTGGTGGCAATTGGTTTCAGGCCTAACACAGCTGAACTTGTTCTTGAAAAAGCAGGTGTAGAAGTGGACAAGCGCGGCTATGTGACCATTGATGCCACCATGCATACGACTGCGACAGGTATTTGGGCAATCGGTGATGTAACTGGCAAATTGCTGTTGGCACATACAGCATCTGCCATGGGTAAACTTTGCGCAAAAGCCATTTTAGGAGAAACGACTCAAGATATCGATTACCGTATGATTCCCCGGGCAGTATATTCCAACCCCCAGGTAGCTTCCTTTGGCTATACCGAAGCCCAGGCTACAGAGGCAGGCTTTGAATTGAAGGTTGCCAGGTTCCCCTTCCAGGCCAATGGCAAAGCCCTTGGTTTGAATGAATACAGCGGGTATGTGAAGCTGATAGCCGATGCTAAAACAAAAAAGATTTTGGGGGCTTCAATTGTTGGGGCTGATGCTTCGGAGTTGTTGCCTGAACTGACCCTGGCTGCCAGAAATGGGCTGGATTTTGACACGATTGCCGAAAATATCCACGCCCACCCAACACTTGGGGAGGCTGTAATGGAAGCTGCTGAGGGTGTCTTTGGCCAGGCAGTACACCTGTAGACCTTTGTTCTGAACTCTTAAAAGCCCTGGATTTTCCAGGGCTTTTTTATACCAATTTATGTAAAATCTTTTCAAAAAAAAACATGATTGTCCGCTCTCCAACGGCGCAGAAGGAATAGCGGCGTGCTATACTTAAGAAATACTGCACCGTAATTAACGGGCCGAACCAAGAAAAAGAAAATGCTGCTGCTTTCGACCAACGACCTCCTTGCTTTGCTGATTGTATTGGCCTCAGCGATATGCTTGGCAGTCTTCCATTGGCTCACTCGAACTCCTAAAAAGGTTAACCAACGACTTCCATCCACATCTGAAGCAGTTGAATCCTTACTGCAAACTTCGGCTGAAGAAGGTAAACCCGTACAGCTTAATCAGGGTTTGGGTTTTTCACCCAATCCCGAAGCTATCAGTTTGCAGAGTTTGGGTCTTCAGCGCCTCCTTGTGAACCGCTCGCTGACAGCTGATCGACCAAGCATGGTTGGGAGTGGCGATGGGCTTCTATCACTTGTCAGCCAGCAGGTTTCCCGCGGGCTTTACCATAACGCTTTAATGCCTGAGTATTTCAACACAGATCAGGCAAGTCTGCAGGGTTTGGGCCCGATGGCCAACCTGGCAGCATTGCTGACCACAGTCCCCGAAAGCCAACCCTCCGGTGTACTTATGTATGGCAGTTTTTCCCCAGAGTACTTACTTGCGCTTGACGCGGCCACAAACATAGGCACAAGCGTTGTTAGCACAAGTACTCCCACTTCCCAGGCAAGCCTGTGGCTACATGCCGATTACTCAGCTTTTGGGGAAGATGGTCTTTCGACTGTATCCGGCACAAAACCTGATAAAAGCACGTTGGCAGGATTCAGGGCAATGGACGCGTTACGAATTCTGATCAGTATTGCTCTCCTTGCGGCAGCCATCCTGAAAGTGATGGGTGAGCTCTAATGCGCCGCGCCCTATCAATCGTCGTCACGATTTGCACAGCAATCTTCGTCCTGGCAGCGCTTTTCCTGCAAGGTCAAATTGGTTCTTATCTGCCCTTTTTGCTGGATTTGTCCATCCTTCTGATGGCTATAAGCGTCCTTGTGGCATTGGCTTACCTGGTGACCCGCCAGATCAACAAGATTCGAAAGAACCCTACCAAATCCATTCCTAACATAATCATGGTGTTGGCCTTCGGTATCACGCTGGTTGTTGGATTGGTCTTCGGCGTGCAAAACCCGGCTTACAACCGCTGGATAGCTGCCATCCAGAGGCCGTTGCAGTCCAGTTTATTGGGGCTTTCAGCCCTGGTAATGGCAAGCGCTGCCCTCAAGCTGTTCCAGCGCAAAGGGATTGATGCATTTACCGTTTCTTTTGGGCTCAGTGCTGTGTTCTTCCTTTTGCTTGGCATGAATATTTCCCGACTGGTTATCAACCCGCAATTGGATGCAGCTCTCTTGACAATCAGCCAACTGCCGCTGATTGGCGCCAGGGGTTTGCTAATCGGTATATCCCTCGGGGCATTATTAGTAGCCCTGCGGATTGTTTTTGGAATTGAGAGGCCCTTCGATGAGCGCTGAAGATTACATCATTTGCCCGCACTGTGGAAAAGAAAACCTTATTCAGGCGACCCGTTGCATTTATTGTAAGGAAAGCCTGGATGTCATTCCAAAATCAGCTGAAGACTTGGAAGCAAATGAGGAAGATTTATCTGAAATGCTGAGTGCATTGGCAGAGGATGAAAGGGAGTTTGAAACACAGTCCCCGATGGAGAATGCTGGAAGCCTAGTACCCGGAGTATCAAACAAGCAACCTGCCACCAGTGACGAAACTGGTGATCCAGACGCGATTCCATCCTGGCTGGCACACATCAGGCAACGTGCTCAAACCGAAGGTGATGCCCAGGGGCTTTACAACCGCGAAAGCGAACCAAGTTCAAATCAGGAACTGCCCAGCCGAGAAAACCCGGATCAACCTTTTAATTCGTGGGTTGGCCGCATACGTGAAAGTCAAACCAGTGGTGAGTCCTATGAAGGGGTTGCGCCTGAGGGAAAAATGGAGGAGATGCCTGTCTGGCTTAAGCGCGTGCGCGACCTGCAACTTCAACCTGATGAAAACACAGTCCAGAAACCCACCGGTGTGGAAGCCTGGAAGCAAGAATGGTCTGAAGAGGATCTGGAACGGCTTAAGAACGGTGAATTTGACGAAAAAACGCTGATTCAGCCGAGCCTATTAGCCCAGGATTCAGACGCAGAAATTGCAGATACAGCCGCAAATATCCAAATTGGAACTGAAAAACCTTCTCAAATAAATAACGAAGCAATTTCGATGGAGGGGCCCGCAGAAGCCGAAGCTGCTGCTAGTGAGGCCCCCGCCTTGCCAGCGGACGAGCCTGGTATTGCAACCGGGGAAGTTGCCGAAGCGGAGGCTGTGGATCCGCATTTAGCTCAGGCTGAAATTCTAAAAGAGATAGTAGCTGCTGAATCGTCGCCCAGGTATAAGAAATCCGAGAAGAACCCAAAGAAAACCGACATTTGGCGCTGGATTGGAATCCTGTTCCTGCTGGCCATTCTGCTGGCATTCTACCTACTCTTTTTGAAACGCCCAGCCCCC
>DATIUL010000308.1:0-4275 GCA_035466865.1 Anaerolineaceae bacterium
CATGATTTCACTTGGGGCTGCCTTTTATTATTGATACACTCCAATTTCCACATATAGGTTTTCTTCACCGTTCGCAGCAAAGAAGCTGACCATGTTTTGGAAGTGGAATGGATTCGAGGCAGCACCGCTGCAACAGGCATAGTGCGGTACTTCATTGAAATCTGTCTTTATGTGTTGACCGCTAAAATTGAAACCAACCCGGCCACCTTTCTTGTAAAAGTAGAAGGGCTTCCCAGCCATTACTTGAAAGTCAAAACTTTCATCATACCCAAAGTGCTCATTCATGGATATACCGTCAATGATGACATCCCCGCGGGTATCTGTATAAACCGTGTTGTTCTCAGTGCGTGTTTTGATGTGGATTAATTCAAGAATCCATTTTCCATCCAGCGCCAACAATCCGCCAACCGGATCAATGGGAGAGTCATCCCCGTAAGAGGCTTTGAAGATAGTTTTGCCATCCAGTTGAACTTTTACTTCGCCTCTTCCTGGAGGCCCACCAATGGAGTAGCCAAGTGCTTTATCCCCCAGGGCGTGGTCTTTCCGGACGAAAGGTATTTCACGCTCCGATGCACGTTTGGCCATCACTTCCTCAAGGCTCATTTCCAACGGAGTGAAGTTGCGGCCTTCGTGGGGTTTTAAGGCATCATACGAATAGGTTTCCACTTTCAAGTTGGGGAACTGGTGCTGAGCCTCCTCCAGGCTGATTTCAGTGAATACCGGTGTTTGGCTAACCGGATTAACAGTACATGCAAAGAGAATAGTGAGAATCAAAATGCTGAGGAAGGGAAATTGCCAGGAAAACTCTTTTGTTTTCATGTTAACTCCTTGGACTGAGTTGTGGAGTATCAAACCCATCGCCATTGTACCCGCGATTACTCAAAGTTATCCAGGTGGTGCCATCAGAAGCTTCCCGCAAGGAGATGCTGCCTACAAAAAAATGATCAAGGCCATATTGGCGGAGCTTGGGAATGGAATCATCACGAATTTCCTGATGGAGCCCGGTAGTCTTGAAATTTACACCACCGACAAAGCAAAAAACCACAAGATAGTTGGAAGAAAACAAGATCACTCTGCCTGCTAGCACACAATTAATTAAACTTACAACGCTCCACACAGCTTGCAGAGAAACCTAAATTTGTTCTGCCGGGGTAGAACACCCCGAAAGTATTAATCCAGTGGTGGTTAAAATTTACTACGAAAGATCATGAAGGCACCTCTCAAGGGGTGCCTTCTCTGTCAAGCAAAAATTAACTTTTCCGTGAAGGGTTATTAAAACCAAGCCACGAACTCAGGCTGTTCTTTACCCTGTAGGAACTTGCGAGTTGAATCCGGAAATAGAGCATAACTGAGCACGTCTTCCGGTTTGTGGGCGAGGGACCCAATTTCCATACGGGCCTCCTCGTAACGCGGTTTCAGCAAGTCCGCCGGACGCACCGTCAAAACTTCTTCGTTCCTCAAGACATCAGCCAGTAGTTTTTCCGAGATTTTTCCCGGAGCCTGGCCATACATACCTTTAAGATAGTCACGCATTTCGTTGGGAATCACCAGGTAGCGTTCCCCAGAAATAATATTGGCAACCGCCTGGGCGGCCACAATTTGAGACATGGGTGTCACAAGGGGTGGGAACCCTACTTCAGCACGTACCTTTTTGACTTCCAGCAGCACCTCACCGATGCGCCCTTCCATTCCAGACAGGCGCAGCTGTTCCAGTAAGTTGGAATACATGCCGCCAGGGATCTGGGTCTCCAGGATTTGCGGGTCCACTTCGTAAACTTTGGGATTGAGTAGTTTATTTGCCTGGAACATGTCTTTGGTCTTTTTAAAGTGCTCGGCCAATGCATTTAACACGGTCAGGTTCAGGCCAGTATCGTAACCGTACTCGGTTAGGACGGTATACATCGTCTCGGTCGGAGCCTGGCTGGTTCCACTGGAGAGCGGTGAAATGGCGGTATCGATGCTATCGCAACCAGCTTCGATGGCCTTAAGCAGCGACATGGAGGCAGTACCGCTGGTGGAGTGCGTGTGCACGGCCAGGGGCAGGCTGCAGACACGCTTGATTTCCGAGACCAGGTCAAAGGCGTTCTTTGGTGTCAGGATGCCCGCCATATCTTTTATGGCCAGAGAGTCGACACCCATGGATTCCATCGTCTTAGCCAGGTTCACGAAGTAGGCAATATCGTAGATTGGGCCAGTGGTGTAGCAGATGGCAGCCTGGGCTTGGCCGCCATACTTTTTGATGGATTTGATGGACATTTCCAGGTTACGTACATCGTTAAGCGCGTCAAAAACCCTGAGAATATCAATGCCGTGCTCGATGGATTTAGCCACAAACATTTCCACGATGTCGTCTGGATAGTTGTTATAACCCAACAAGTTTTGCCCACGCAAAAGCATTTGCAGTTTAGTGTTTTTAACGGCTTTACGGATTTTATCCAACCGTTCCCAGGGGTCTTCGTTGAGGAATTTGAGGCAAACATCGAAGGTAGCTCCACCCCAGCATTCCAGCGCGCCGTAGCCAGCCTGGTCCATCAATTCGAGGGCAGGTTGCATATCTTCAAAGCGCATGCGGGTGGCAAAAAGGCTCTGGTGTGCATCTCTCAGGGCAGTTTCAGTGAACGAAATTTTTTTCAAGCGAGCCTCCAAAATTATTCATATTTGCAGAGTTACCGGTGACCGCATGGCCAGGAAAGGAACTTCTCTGTAACTTGGATTTTTAGTAAGGATTTCAGGTGCAAGTTTCTGAAGTTTATTAGTCGGTTGATTTTACCTTGTTTAAATATTTCGTATGCATTTTAGCCTTTATAAAAAAAGAGCATTCTTTTGAATGCTCTTTTTGTGGACCCAGGGGGATTCGAACCCCCGGCCTTCTCAATGCCATTGAGACGCGCTCCCAACTGCGCTATGGGCCCATTTCTTAATAAAATTGTTAAGCCTACCTGAATGGACCTGGGGGGATTCGAACCCCCGGCCTCTTCAGTGCGATTGAAGCGCGCTCCCAACTGCGCTACAGGCCCGCGTTCAAGAACAGTGATTCTACTTGCACCCCTCGGGAATGTCAAGATACTTGGCGAGCCAGCGGAGCGACAAATAACTATGTAAAAAATGGACAGGAGAGAAGACTCTCCTGTCTTCTTGTATATCTATCAGCCTATTTCTGCATCTTATCGAGCAGATCGGCGGTGCGGCGGGTGTTTTCCTCGAGGTCAATAGCCAGATGGATCAATTCAGCTGAGTATTTGAACAGAACGAACCAGATCACACCAAGTATGGCTCCCCCCAGGAGGCCAAGCAGGCCGCCAAATACACCACCACCAAAATTATCGCGCATCATTGAGCCGAAACCTAAGAATCCGCCCAATAAGCCACCCAAAATACCGGCAATAAGACTGATCCAGGCCAGCACATCCAGGATGCCAGAAACAGTCCGCAAAACACCGTAGCGTTTCTTAGGCATACTCTGAACAGGTGCGTACGGTGGAACTGGTACAGGAACCGGAATCGGTTGGTTTGGAGCGGTGTAGGCCTGGGTTGGGGCTGGAACTGGCTGTCCCTGTGGGCCTTGGGCGACAGCAGGTAGTACAGTGCCACAATTACTGCAGACAACACGATCATCTGCGTTTACCATTCCACATTTAGGGCAGATTTTGGACATGAGAGCCTCCTCTTTTAAGCCAAAATGAATCAAAAAACCAATCAAATTTTAACACTTGACTGGTTCTTTTTTATTGACTTGTATAGAGCCGGTTTATTCGGCTTTGGGAGTTGTAAGACCTGTTGAAGCCTTTTTCTTCTCTTCCTTGACGACACGTTTCTCTTTAATCGATAATTTTGGCTTCTTGCGTTCTTCTTTTTGTGCTTTATCTCTGCTACCCATATAAACCTCCTTGTTTCTTAAGTACCTGCTAATTATAGCGCAAATTAAACTTGGAAAATCGCCCTGATGGTATGATTAAACTTGGTATTTATAGAGAGTTTTGGAGGATATTGTTGTTAAAAAATCTATCAGGAAAACAGCGCACCAGGCAGCTTTTTTTGTTGCTGATTGTCATCACGCTGCTTTGCTATATCCTTGGAATTTTCGTTCTCCGGCTTGGGCGGGGTTATGTGCGGCCAACCCCCAGTGCAACTCCAACGCTCACCGCTACAATTACACTGACTCCAACCATTACCCTCACACCGTATCTTACACGTACGCCTACAATCACCCCTACTCCCTCTGAGACGCCCACAAATACCTCTACACACACCCCAACGGTAACTCTCACTCCCACC
>DATIUL010000309.1:0-6628 GCA_035466865.1 Anaerolineaceae bacterium
AATTTTGCCAGGATTTTCCGTGAGGCTGAATAACCGCTCACGAGCCGCTTGATATTAGCGGGCAGCTTGGACAGGGCAACACCGTGCACACCGGCCGCGGGAATGGCTTCAAAGGGGATTTCGGCCCTCTCTACAAGGCTGGCTTCCATGCCGCCTTCACTGCCAACCCAAAGGAGTTGGTGTCCGCTTTTACTCAGCGTCTTTGAAACGGTTAGTGCGGGATACACGCCCCCGCCAGTCCCGCCTGCGCAGATTAACAGTCGCACCGGTCACACTCCTTTCTTCAGGGATTAACAAATTGCCTTGCTTTGAAACATTCATCACAATTCCGATGGCAGCCATGGTGGTAACCATGCTTGAGCCGCCAGCACTCAGAAGGGGCAGGGCATTCCCTGTGAAGGGGAATAGCCCGCAAATAACGGCGATGTTCATCAGGGCTTCAAGCGCTATCCAGGCTGTCAGACCGATTGCCAACAAAGACCCTAACTGGTCAGGAGCATTTTGGGCGATTTTGATGCCACGCCAAAGCAGGAGAACATAGCCCAGGATGACAAACATCCCACCAATCAGCCCGGTCTCTTCCACAACCACCGCGAAAATGCTATCGGAATGTGCCAAAGGCAAACCTGTGAATTTGGTAGTCGACTCGCCAATCCCAACGCCAAAAAAACGGCCTTTGATGATCGCTTCGAACGTTCGGCGGATATGGTAAGAGCCCAATGTGGGGTTTTGCAACCCGTTGAGGTACTGCGCGATACGCACCTTACCAGTGGAGGTCATTTGCAGAAGCAGAAAACCGAACACGCCAACAAGAATGAACACAAAAATAAGTTGTTTCCAATCACCGCCAGCCAGGAAGAAGAGCAAAATGCCCAGAATGAGGATGGTCGCGGCCGCGGAAAGGTCGGGTTGTACGAAAATCAGACCGCCGATAAAACCAACAATCAGGCCCAAGGGTAACAGACCGCTGGTGAGATGCTTTAGATCATCCTTGCGGTTTGAAAGCCAAAAAGACAGATAAATGATGGTTCCTAGTTTTGCCAGTTCAGAGGGCTGTAATGAGCCGTTAAAGAGCGTACGGGTGGAGCCAAAAAGTGTTTCACCGCGCACCAGCACAAATAGGAGGATGGCGATCATGCCCAGCATCAGCAGGACGATGAAACGACCATACTTGTGGTAATCCAACTGGCTGAGGACGAAAGCCACCGCGCTGGCTATTGCCACCCACACAACCTGACGTGAGAACACGTAGCTGGTTGGCTGGTTAATCAGGATGGAAGCGTCCCAGGATGCGGAATAGACCATCATCAGCCCAAAGACAAGCAGGCAGACGACGACCAACAGGAACGGCAGGTCAATCGAGATTCTGGAGACCATGCTCTTGCGGCGCATGTCCGCGGTGGTTTCTAAAGTTCGTTCACCCATTTGCGGAACATCTCTCCTCTCTCTTCGAAATCTTTGAAAGCATCAAAACTGGTGCCACCTGGCGAAAGTAAAACTATGTCACCTTCCACCACCTGGTTGGCTGCTGTTTTTACAGCTTCTTCCAGGGTGGTGCATTTGACGACTGATTGCAGGTTCTGGCCGCGATGCTTGGGGCCGATTGCCTCAGCGATCAAGTCCGCCGCCTCGCCAAACAAAATCACTCGCGAGACACGTTTGCGGATGACTTCCGCTAGTTTGTCCCAGGGCAGGTTCTTATCGCGCCCACCCAGCAGCAGCACAATCGGCTGTTCAAAGGCATCAATGGCAGCCAGCGCGCGTTCCGGGGCAGTGGCAATCGAGTCGTTGTACCAATCAGCGCCTTTGAAGTTGCGTACGAATTCCAGGCGGTGAGGCACACCTGTGAA
Organism: Anaerolineaceae bacterium; assembly: GCA_035466865.1. GTDB lineage: Bacteria > Chloroflexota > Anaerolineae > Anaerolineales > Anaerolineaceae > Mesolinea. The sequence continues at coordinate 1,851 of DATIUL010000309.1, forward strand.
GTTATCAACACCCGTTTGGATGGCAGGCAAGGCAATCGAAGCCGCGGCCGCGATGGCACATGCCGCCAATACATTTGCCTGGTTATGTTTGCCTTTGAGTTGGATCCAATCCAGGGGCAGCATCTTAAGGCGTTCCCGGCCGATTTGCAGGTAAATATGGCCTTTATCGACGTAGGTGCCATTTTTCATGCCTTCAGGTCCGTGGAAACCGAAGCCGATCAAATCGGAGCGCACATCCTGAGCGAGCGCCCAAGATCCGGAGTCATCCCGGTTGAGCACGGCCACATCGCCTGCTTTTTGGTAAGCGAGAATTCGGGACTTGGCGGCAGTGTAAGCTTCCATTGTGGCATGGCGGTCCAGGTGGTTGGGCGTAATATTCAGCACCGCAGCAATCTGAGGGGATCGGGTCATGATTTCCAACTGGAAACTGGAAAGCTCAATAATTGCCAAATCATCTTCATGCATTTCATCAAGGTGGGCAATTAGCGGGTTGCCGATGTTTCCGCCCACCCAGGCTTTATTGACTGAACCTTTCATTTCCATATAAGCCTGCGCCATCAGCCCAACCAGGGCTGTGGTGGTGGTTTTTCCAGCGGATCCGGTGATGCCAATCACTGTGGCCGGGCAATTCTCAAGGAATAACTGGGAGTCATTAGTGAGCGGAATCTGACGATTGAGTGCTTCCTCAATCAAAGGGATGGTCAGTGGTACACCCCCGGACGGGCAGACAAAATCCGCGCCATCCAGCAAACTCAAAGGATGTCCTCCGGCTGCCCATTCAACATTTTGCCCCTGCAAGGCTTGCATTTCTGCAGTCAGTTGACTTTCAGGGCGGGAATCCGTTAGGACTACTTTAGCTCCATGGCTTGCCAGGTATTGGCTAAGGGCCAAACCTTGCCTTGCTGCTCCGATTACAACGTATTTTTGTCCGTTAAAGTTTTTCATTGTTTATCCTAAGAACGTTAGTGCGTAACCAACCAATGCGCCAACCAGTTCAACCAACCAGAACCGCATGACCACTTGGGTTTCGGGCCAGCCAGACATCTCGAAGTGATGATGGATGGGGCTTTTCTTGAAAATACGTTTACCATGTGAGGCTTTAAAATAGGCTACCTGAATAATGACACTAAGCATTTCAGCCGTGGGGATGATGGCAATCAGGGGTAGGAAGAGCCAGCGGCCGGTCATCAGAGCAACCACCCCAAGTGTTCCACCGAGTGCCAATGAACCTGTATCACCCATGTACAACTGGGCGGGTTTGCCGTTGAACCAGATAAAGCCTGCCAGCGCGCCAACAATGGCAAAGCAGAAGCGGCCCAGGTAAACCTGGCCTTGCGTGAGGGCAATGATGCCATAGACAGCAAAGGCTGTCATAGAAATCAGCGCTGCCAGGCCGTCCAGACCGTCTGTAAAATTGACCGCGTTGGACATACCCACAATGATGATGATGGCAATTGGCATGTACCAAATGCCGAAATTCAAGGGGATCGGTGCCGAAGGCCAGATGATGTGCGGCACTCTCAGCAGATATTGCAGCGCGTAGGCAATTACTGCAGCCACGATCAGCTGCAAAATAAACTTGGTGCGTGGGGTCATCCCCAGGCCGCGCCGTGGGCCGCGAATACCTTCCCAATCATCGATTGCGCCGATGAGGGCGAAACCCCACATGCAGGCTAAAGGCACCAGTGTTGATGCCCCGAAGAAGCGTGTTCCAAACAACGAAACCGCGTTCATGATGACGGTGAGCAATGTGATGGGAATGAGGAACATGAACCCCCCCATGGTAGGGGTGTTCATTTTGGCCATATGGGATTCGGGTACATCCGAGCGTACAATTTTGCCAATTTTCATGTTGCGCAACAACTGGATGAAGGGCGCTCCCCAAATGACGCTCAAAAGGAAGGCAATGCTGGTGAAGGCGATGGCTAAAGCAGTATCTTGCATTAGATTTTCTCCTCAAGAGCGCCGACGATTTCTTCCAGGTGCATGGCATGTGATCCCTTTATTAGAGCAACATCGCCTTCATGCAAACTGGTCTTGAGGTAAGCGCTGGCAGCAGCCGTATTGGCGAACCAATGCACCTTTTTTTCAGGGTATTCGTTGGAAAGGGCGGCTTCGCGTGTGGTGATGCTGCGAGGGCCAACCAGTACAAGTTCATCAGCCACTTCAGAAGCGCGCAAACCGACGCGCTGATGGCCCTCAAGCTCGTATTGCCCAAGTTCCAGCATATCGCCAAGAACAGCCACTTTTCGGCCGCTCAGCTCATTCAGAAGGTTCAAGGCGGCCAGGGTGGAGTCTGGTGAGGCGTTGTAAGAGTCGTCGATTATCATGGCACCGGTGGCGGATTTGCTGGTGACGATGCGAACACGCACCGGGGTGTTTTTGAGACCGTAGAAAATCCAATCCCAGGAAATTCCCAGGGTCAGGGCAACAGCGACTGCGCGCAGCATGGTGTATACAGAATGAGCGCCAATGAGTGGGGCAGTGAGGTAATTGAATTCGTCGCCATAGTGCATTCGGCAACGGATGCCTTCCAGCCCGTAGCTTTCAATTTCATCCGCCCAGAGGTCAGCTTTGGGGTTAAGCCCGTAATAGAAAACCCGTGCCGCGGTTTGGTCGGCCATGCAGAGAACGCGCTCGTCATCGTAGTTCAAAATTGCAACCCCATTAGGAGAAGGTGGCAGGGCTTGCACCAATTCGGCTTTCCCTTTGGCAATGGTTTCAATGGAGCCGGCACGTTCGGCGTGGACCGTACCAATATTGGTCACAACCCCAATCTGGGGTTGCGCGAGGTCACAAAGGAGCTTGATCTCACCTGGCACGTAGAAACCCATCTCCAATACCGCTACCTCATCATCTTTTTCAAGACGGAGCAAGGTCAGTGGCAAGCCAATTTCATTGTTCTGGTTGCCGCTGGTTGCCAGGGTCTTGAAGCGGTGAGATAGCACAGAGGCTGTCAGATCTTTGGTGGACGATTTTCCCACACTGCCAGTAATGCCAATTACTTTCAGGTCAAAAAGGCAGCGATAGTAACCAGCCACCTTTTGCAGGGCTTGCACGGTGTTTTCTACCCGCAATGAGTAGGGTGTGCTCTCCGGCATTACAAAATCTGCCTGGCGCAGGTCGATAACCGGGTGTTGGGTTTCAATCTCGTGGTCAACAAGTGCCAAGGCCGCACCATTTTTGAAAGCTTGCTCTACGTAGTTGTGCCCGTCGGTATTTTCACCCTTGATGGCCACAAAAAGCCCTCCGTGCTTCACTTCCCGGGAGTCAATGGAGACATCCGGGATTTGCACGGGCTTGACCTCGGCCAGAGTTGATGTTAAAGCGCGGATTATGTGGGTGAGGTTTAGCATCTTACTCTCCCAGGCTGACGGCAGAACTCTGCCCTTTTATTTGTGCGCGAATGGCATCGGGTGGGATGCCCATCAAGACAACCAAATTACTGACGGTTTTAGAGAATACTGGGGCGGCTACCAAGGACGCCCATTGAGAAATGCCAGGCCTTTCCAACCAGATATAGACCAGGAACTGGGGGTCATCTGCTGGACCCCATCCCACAAAGGAGGCATTGGTTTCAGAGAGTGTGTATCCAAACTCTGTAGGGATGGACCCGGTTCCGGTTTTACCAGCCAAAGCGTAACCTTCCACCAGGGCATCAGAAGCTTCATTTTCCAACGAGTTTACAAGCATATTTGTTAAAGTGTGGGCAGTTTCGGCTTTGATGGGATTGCCCACGAGCACGGGTTTGATGTCCATTTGTTTGCCGTCGATAATCAGGGATTTCACCAGGTGGGGGGCGTACATCTTGCCTTCATTCGCCACCGCGCCAATTGCCATGGCCATTTGAATGGGGGTAACTGAAATGCCTTGACCAAACGAGTTTGTGGCCAGGTCCACTTCATACCACTGGTTATCGCCAGGCAGTTTTACCGGCCAGTGCTGTTCGCCCGCCAGGTCAATCCCGGTGATGCGGTCAAAGCCAAAGGCCTTGATGTAGTCGTAGAAGCGGTCCGCGCCTAGTTGGACGGCGATCCAGGTGAGGCACACATTCAGGGAGTGTTGCATACAGCCGGTCATATCCTGCAAGCCCCAGGCACCATAATCCCAGTTGTTAATGGTGTAGCCGCCGATATCGTAACCACCGGTATCCACAAAGGTGGTTTCAGGTGTAACTGCGCCAGCGTCCAGCGCGGAAGCCATTGTGATTACCTTGAAAACTGAACCAGATTCATAAGTCTGGCTGATCGCGCGGTTAAAGGGGGTTGTTCCAGGGAACACACTGGCATAGTTCCAGTATTGGTTGGGATCAAGCCTTGGCGTTGTGGCCATGGCAAGCACTTCCCCATTTTTTGGGTTGTAAACCAGGATTGTGCCAGATTTGGATTCAGACCAACGGATGGCATCATCGAGTTGTTTCTCGACCATGGCCTGAATTTCCTTGTTAATAGTCAATACAAGGTCCGCTCCGGGTGGAACTTCCAGCAAGTTCTGCACCTTTTGGGGGTCAAACTCGGTATAGACAGCCTTTGGAGTGCCAGCCAACAGCTGGTTGTAGTTCTCTTCAACCCCAAAGAAGCCTTCACCTTTGGTCCTGTCCAAGTAGCTATAGAAACCCAGGATGTTGGAAGCCAAATCACCCTCTGGGTAGGAACGCTTGTTGTGGGGCGTCCACATCAGGCCGTCCAGGCGCGGGCGGATTTCACCTTTTGCCAGGTCGCGGGTTTTGTAATCCTGTTCGATGATTTCGAGCTGCCGAATGTCATCCTTGGTGGCGA
>DATIUL010000310.1:0-3316 GCA_035466865.1 Anaerolineaceae bacterium
ACATTCGTGGGCTTTTTGGATTAATTGGCTCAGTTTAGCTTTCGTGGCTGACGAGCGTTCCGTGTGCTTCCCCGTGCAAGGCACCAATCAAACCTTCTTGATCCCAGAGGTCAAGCACCAGGATGGGCAGGTCGTTATCCATGCAAAGCGTGATGGCGGTTGAATCCATCACGGTGATGCGCTTGGCAATGGTGTCCAGGTAAGAGAGCTTATCAAAGCGTTTGGCGTTGGGGTTCTTCTTGGGGTCGCTATCGTAAACGCCATCCACCTTGGTAGCCTTGATGACCACATCTGCGCCGATTTCGGTGGCGCGCAGGGCAGCTGCGGTGTCTGTGGAAAAATAGGGGTTTCCAGTGCCAGCCCCAAAAATAACTACACGGCCTTTTTCGAGGTGGCGGATAGCCCGGCGGCGGATGTAAGGCTCGGCAATGGTATTCATTTCAATGGCGGATTGCACCCGTACGGTTACGCCCACTTTTTCCAGCGCGTCCATCAGTGCCAGCGCGTTCATCATGGTGGCCAGCATACCCATGTAGTCGGCAGTTGCCCGGTCCATACCCGAGTTTTCGCCGGTAGCCCCGCGCCAGAGGTTGCCAGCTCCGATGACCACAGCTACCTCAGCCCCGGTCTCATAAACCGATTTCACCATTTCAGCAATGGAAGCGGCTTCGGTGGGGTCAATGCCATAGCCAGATTTACCAGCCAGGGACTCTCCGGAGAGCTTGAGCAGGATGCGTTTGTATTTCAAGGTTTTTTCGTCCATGATGGATCTCCTTTGTTTTCCCATTGGTTGCAAAAAAAGAGCCAACCTCAGTTGGCTCTTTTAACATTTATTCAGCGGCTGGTGTTTCCGTTGCTTGAGAAGCCTCACCCAACTGCCAGCGGATGAAGCGACGAATGACGATATTCTCGCCCAAGGCGCTCACTTTTTCGTTGAAGAGGTCAGAAACGGTGCGGTTTTCATCGCGGAAGTATTTTTGGTCCATTAGAACTTGTTCTTCGTAGAACTTCTTCATGTAACCTTCGACGATCTTGGGCATAACAGCGTCTTTTTTGCCTTCAAGGCGCGCGCGGGCTTCGATCATTTCTTTTTCGTGGGCAAGCACATCCGCGGGGACATCCTTGTCAGAAACATACTTGGGGTTGGCGGCCGCAATCTGCAGTGCAAGTTCCTGGGCTAATTCCTGGAACATAGGGCTCTTGCCAACAAAGTCGGTTTCAGCATTTACTTCCACAACCACAACCAGGCGGCCTTCACCGTGGATGTAAACCTGCACTTTGCCTTCCGAAGAAACACGGTCAGCACGCTTGGCAGCGGTCTGCAGGCCTTTTTGGCGCAGTTCGCGCATGGCCAGTTCCATATTGCCATCAGCTTTTTTCAGCGCGTTGCGGCAATCCATAATGCCACAATTGGTCTTGTCGCGCAGTTCTTTGATCATATCAGTCGTAATTTCCATTATTTTCCTTCTGCTTTCTTGGTCTCTCTGGCTCTACTAAGCTTTATCAGCTGGGGAGGCTTAGGCTGCGGGCTTGGCTTCTTCTGCAGAAGCTTCAAGTTCTTCCGGCTTCTCAATAACAATCTTGGCACGCGTGGAAGCACCGAGCAAATCTTCATCGCTCAATTCCTCGTTTTCGTCGAGGCGGCGGGAAATATTGCTGGGGGCAGCGGTGGTGGGGATTTCCTCTTCAACATCCTTGCGCATGGCTTTGCCTTCGATGCAGGCATCGGCAATGCGGCCAACCAGGAGCTTGATGGCGCGAATGGCGTCGTCATTACTGGGGATGACATAATCCACATTGGTGGGGTCGCAGTTGGTATCCACCAGGGCAACCACGGTGATGCCCTTGGTGAGGGCTTCCTTGACAGCGGTAGCTTCGCGTTCGATGTCGATGACGAAGATGGTGTCAGGCAGTTTTTTCATATTGCGGACGCCGGAAAGACGGCTGTTAAGGCGCAGAATGTCGCGGTCGATCATCAGGCCTTCCTTCTTGGTCAGAAGGGAGATCTCGCCGGTTTCTTTCATTTTTTCAAGGCGGGTCAGTTCAACGAGACGCTGCTGGATGGTGACCCAGTTGGTAAGGGTTCCGCCGAGCCAACGCTGGTTGACGTAGGGCATGCCGGCGCGTTCAGCTTCTTCCAGGATGGTTTCCTGGGCCTGGCGCTTGGTGCCCACAAAGAGCACAGTGCCGCCCTTGGAGACGGAGTCGCGGACGAAGTTGAAGGCATCGTCGAGCAATTTTACAGTTTGCTGGAGGTCGATAATGTGGATGCCGTTGCGTTCCGTAAAGATGTACGGGCGCATTTTGGGGTTCCATTTATTGGTGCGATGTCCGAAGTGGACGCCACTCTCGAGGAGGGCTTTCATAGATACAGCAGGCATGATAACTCCTTTGCGTTATGCCGCCGCCTGGCTTTGCAACCGCTCCGAACCCGAAGGCACGCGGGAGGGTCTATACCAAGGCGTGTGAAATAGTGTCCCTGGCGCAAGCCAGAGCCCAATGAGTATACCACGAGTCAACGGGAGTCAAGGCTTGTTTTTGTTCATCCGTTGTTGGAAAAGGCGATGAGTATACAATTCGTATTCTGATTCAATAATCCTTAACACTAATTCATAAGTTCGATTCCAATGGCACAAATCCAAACTCTCAATGGGAGTGTGTTCATCTGAATACCCAATTGAAAGATTCACGCTTTCAACGCAAAGATCGCTCCAAAAACGCAGGTCCGAAATCCCTCCCTCGCAAGGACTAAACGCATCCTTGATTCCAAAAAGGTTCCTTGAAATTTGAGAGATCTTTTCTGCAAATTCTTGTGAACTATATTCGATCGAACCAGATTTATAAACTATGTCTCTACAACCTTTCCTATCAAGGCTGAGGGCAAATTCAACGTTTTCAAAGAAGGCTGGGTCCACACTCTCAACACCGTGAGGAGGGTGTTCTTCTGATGTAGTGAAAAGATACTTGATTGAGTATCCATTCCTAATTTCACTCAAAAACTGCAGCACATCTAGAATTAGTGCGATACCAGCCCTATCATCTGCCCCGAGTATATTACCTGGTCGGTAAAGACAATTATCCCGTTTGACAATTTCGGCATCCGGCGAGAAATCAGTATACACATCCATATGAGCAGAAAGTAGAATTGCCTTACCAGTACTTTTCCTTAATTCCCCCTGAATATTACCGTCAATGACAACACTGCTGGTTCCGGTAATTTCCCCGAGCATTTCTAAAACCTGATCGGCTACAAGTTCCTCATTTCCACTTGTCCCAGGGATTGAGAGCAACTTGATTAATCTCTCCTCTTTTTCGA
>DATIUL010000311.1:0-3986 GCA_035466865.1 Anaerolineaceae bacterium
GTGGCCGCGCAATATGTCTTTGCCGAAGCTCAACCTGTGGTTTCTTATGGCGAGAAATGGATTGATATTGACCTTACCAACCAGATGGTATACGCCTACGAAGGCGACACATTAGTCAATTCCTTCCTGGTTTCAACAGGTTTACCGGCCACTCCCACGGTTACAGGTACTTACAATATTTATGTGAAATATCTGTACGCTGATATGCGCGGAGAGGATTACAACCTGCCAAATGTGCCTTATACCATGTACTTCTTTGAGGGCTACGGCATTCATGGAACCTATTGGCATCACAACTTTGGGACTCCGATGAGTCACGGTTGTGTGAACATGGAAACCAGCCAGGCGGGCTGGATCTTCGAGTGGGCACCGGTAGGAACAATCGTAAACGTACACTATTAATGATGATAGATGACCTGATCATAAGCCGCCGGGACTTTTTAAAGTACCTCGGGGCTGCATCCCTCAGCACGGTGGTACCCCGTGCCATCCCTACATCCCCCAATGGTGTAAAACCTGGTGGTGGAAAATTAGGGCGCGTGGCAACGTGGAATACCCTGGTTCGGGCTGGCCCCTACGATAAGGATAAAACCGTTGGCTTTCTGAAGTATGACACGGTATTGCCTTTGCCCGACAAAATTGTTGAAGCAAAAGATGTCAGTGGATTCACACACTACTTTTATGAGTTTGGCCCGGAACGGTATGTCAACTGTGGCTGGATCCAGGAGGTTCGTGATAATCCCAATTACAGCAAGGAAGTCATCCCGGAGGGGGGCTGTATCGGCGAGATCTGCGTACCTGGGACCGAGGTTTACCTGACCCCGGGTGGCAATAAATTCCGGTTGCGCTTCTATTATGAATCAACCTTTTGGGTGCAGAAGAAAGTTTGGGATGACCAGGGAAAAGCCTATTACCAGGTCTTAAATGATGGCAACTACATTGACTCCTGGTATGTGCCAACCTGGGCAATCCGAATGGTACGCAAAGCGGAAATTGCCCCGATATCTCCCGATGTGGACCCTGCGTTAAAGCGCATTGATATTGATGTAACCAAACAAGAAGTGCGTGCCTTTGAAGATAACAAAGAGGTTTTTTTCGCCAGGGTTTCGACTGGGCTGGATATAACGCCCACTCCTTTGGGTTTTTGGGCAACCAACCGCAAACGGCCAACCCAGAGAATGCACGATTTAGGTGGTGGAGCTGCTGCCTTTGATTTGCCAGGCGTGCCATGGGTATCCTTCTTTACCATTGATGGTGCAGCCTTCCACGGTGCTTATTGGCACTCAAACTGGGGTTTCAAGATGAGCAACGGTTGCATCAATATGCGCCCCAAGGATGCTCAGTGGATCTACCGCTGGACCTTGCCCCGGGTACCTTTCGATCAATTGGAAGCAACCTCAAAAGAGGCCACGGCAGTCCACGCCTTCTCTTCCTAATCTGGAATATTAATCAATATTTTATAATAATCTTGTATAGTAAAGATGCCTGAATTTGAAAGGCAGGTTAATATGGCAAATGCGATTTTTTGTGGATTAGTCTTTGACGAGGCTGATCAGTTACTTACAGTAACATACGTAGGCTCGGAACCCTATTATGTGTTGGATGACCAGGGTTTTCAGCGTCATATTCCGGCGGGGGACGTGGATAAACAGATTTTTTACGAGATGACCTCACACGTCAAGGGGAATGAGGACATGCTCAGTGAACAGGCAGCCAAGATGATGGGCGCCGAAGATCCTTTTACGGTGGCGATGATTCGTAGCCAGCTGGTAAACCAGGAAAAACAATTCCTTGAAATGCAGCAGCACGGTTTGCCGGATGATCTGAGGCAATATTTGGCTATGGCCGGCTTTAAAGCGGTAGTGGATTTGCACGGCGAGTTGAAACAGTTGAATCAACCCGGCATTACCCAAGAGGGTGATGAAGAGTGATGGATTTAGTTCGAAAGCAGTAAAATAGAGATATGAACCCTAACTATATTGTCGACATTAGTGAGGAAAGTTTTGAGATGGAAGTACTGGCCTTCTCAAGCAGAGTTCCAGTGGTCATGGACCTATGGGCTCCCTGGTCGATTCCCTGCAGGATTCAATCTCCTTTGCTTGCCAAACTCGCGGCGGAAGCTCAGGGAGCTTTCCGACTTGCCAGGGTGAACGTGGAGGAGCAGATTAATTTAGCCGAAAAGCTAAAAGTAAAGAGCGTTCCTACTGTGAAAGCCTTCATGGACGGACGAATTGTGGCTGATTACACAGGTTTGTTGACCGAAGAAAACTTAAGAGCCTTTATTGACCGGATACTGCCAGAAGAAGGCAATTTGTTGTTGGAAAAAGGGCTCAATCTGTTGCTTTTAGATAAATATGGCGAAGCTGAAGATGCATTGAAGAAATTCCTGGAGACCCATCCAAATGACCCGGCAGGATTGTTTGCCTTGGCCAGGGCTTATCTTTTGTGTGGGAACGCGCTCCAGGCTGAAGAGATAATCTCTCATTTTCCTCCCAGCTCGTACTTTAAAACCTCAAAGACGTTGGAACCTCTTGCCAAAGCGTATCTGAACGTTGACCGTGTGTCACCAAGCGGGCAAGCAGAGGAAGCAATTTTCAGGAATGCACTCAAATTGGCACGTCGTGGGAACATTCCGGCCGCGCTGGATGGTTTATTGGATTTATTGCGCAAAGATAAGCACAGCCGTAATGGGGAAGTCAGGGATGTGTTCCTGGCGTTTTTGACTCTACTGAGCGAACAGAATCCACTGGTGCGCCAATATCGTGCAGACCTCACCAACGTTCTCTTCTAACCCCCAACTAAGTCCAGCCAGCTCATATTGGTAGAAAAAATATTTGTGAGCCCAGAATCTGAGCTCCTTCGATTGTATTGCTGAATATAAAATGATCTTTTGATTTACGGGTAAACTAAGGGAATGCTGCATTCCAAGTACACCGTTTGGTTGCCATTTTGCTTGATTATTGGGTTGATTCTGCTTCTCCCCGCCTGCTCACCAAGGCAATTGCCGATGAATGCCACACCTGAGGCAATAACACAATCTCCAGCTCAAGTGGAAAGCACTACGATCGAAGTAGCTAATCTACCAAGCCTCGAGGCAGGCACAACACCTGAATTAATGAATGAAACGCCAGATACCTCAAACATGGAAGTTTTAGCCACCCAAACAGTGCAGATAACTACATCACTCAATTATCCAGACTCATACTATATCAAAGGTATCGTTGGGCACGTACAGGTTTACGAATTAGGTTGTGAAGCATCAGCGGCCGTGGACTGGGCCAATTATTTTGGAAAAACTATTTATGAATCTAATTTTCAGGCTGAATTACCGGTGTCCGATAACCCAGATTTTGGCTATGTAGGTGATCCAAATACCGACGGTTGGGGGCAAATCCCGCCTTATGCTTATGGCGTCCATTCTGAACCTGTGGCTGCGCTTTTAATGGAATATGGTTTGCCTGCACAGAGCAAAAAGGGCTACACGCTCGAAGACATTCGGCAGAAAATTGGCGAATCGAAGCCGGTCATTGTCTGGATTATTGGCAACATGGAATACAGCGTTCCTGTAGAGTATATAGATTCACAGGGAAGAAAATCGATTGTAGCGCCTTACGAGCATGTGGTTATCCTCACAGGTTACGACGAAAATTCCGTCAGGTATATGTCAAACGGCAGATTTTTTGATGTGCCCAACAATGTCTTTCTTACTTCCTGGGCCGTGTTGGGAAATCTGGCTGTGGTGCACGAATAAATCTATGCATTCTCAATTGGTCAAGAGTAATCAATATTCTGAGTACAAGCTTGTCAATCTCTACTTCCGCAATTATTGAAACCGAACTTAACAGAATTGCGGCTCCCTTCGATCATTCTGAACTATATCGAATCATATTGAATGACAAAACTTCCATTACTTTCGGGGACCTCACGCACCTGGGATAGCTACACCAGTGTGTGAAGATTTTATTGGTAGAGTTTAAACGGGATTA
>DATIUL010000312.1:0-3019 GCA_035466865.1 Anaerolineaceae bacterium
TTTGCGCAGGCGATAGCCGTTTTCCCATAAAAATGCCCGCCGGCTTTCCATGTAAGCCTCAGCATCTTCCACCTTTCCTTCTTTCAGCAGCTGATCTACACGCACACGGGTGGTATGCATTTCCCGGCGAAAACTGAAACTTTCCTCTTCAGGGACACCCGGTTTTTTAGGTATCGCTGTTTGATTTCTTTCTTCAGCGGGTAAATATTGCGGATACCAGGTTTTGAGTGTTTGCCGGCTGATTTCCTTGCCGCTGATGGAAGCCGTGGTTTCGTTGATTGTTTTCAGCTGGTCTGAGGTGAAGTACCGCATTCCCAGGCTATGAAAGGTCAGCCAGTTGTGCGTCCACTCATGCGAAACGGTGTCGAGCAGCCATGCGATATCGCTGGATTGCATCACCATGGTTGGATAAGCACCCAAACCACCAATTGGTTCAACAAGGGCGGCCAGAGAAAAATCGGAAAATAAACCATTTTCAATTTTTTCCCTCTCCAAAACATCCAGGCCAGGCTCTAGATTGATCTCGAAAAGGTTCGATATTTCAGTTCTTGGCGACACAATCAGGTTCATTGGCATTTCGCTGACACTGTAGAGCACCGGCGGGAGCACCTGGCCGCCAAATCCAAAACCCAGGCTGGTTAGCGAAAGTTCGGTCTGGTTCTGGATGATGGGTTCAGCCAGCCTTGAAAGTTTTTGCAGCTCGCTCGTCTTCAGGTCGAGGGCCTGTTTGAGTTCGATTGCCTTCACCTCATCTGGCGCACTGGGGGAAGCCAGGACATTCTTAAGATCGGTTTCCAGCTGGTTTTGTTCGCGGACTGCCAGGAAGTAGCTGTTGACCACACGCGTTTGCTGATCGTGATTGAGTAATTTTTCTGCTTTTGTGGCGGCTTGCACTGCTTTCTGAAGGAAAGCCCCCAGTTCCCATTCCAAGTAATCGAACTCATAGGCTCGTGAGAAACGCCGGATCTGATCATTCAGGCCAGCGGAACCAACATTAGCCGCGCCTAACAATACGGCACAAATCACGCATGCAAGCAAAACGCTAAGCACACGGTTTAGTAACTGGGTTCGATTCAACATTCCCTGATTTTAGCATCTTCGAGCAGAGTAGAACTGAACATACAGCCTTGTCAAATGTTCAAACATGGGTTTACAAGCGTGCGTGCATATTACTACTTCACCGTATAATTGCTTAGACCTTTGGAGCCTCCAAGATGTGAAGTAAACAACCCTCAAATCTGCCTATTATCAAAGGTCAAGGAAAACAAATGGAAAACAACAAATCCCGCACCTGGATCATCATTCTGATCGTTCTGGGAGTTCTGACAATTATTTGTTGCTGCTGCTTGATTTTTGGCATTGGTATTTTTCGCTGGATTCAGCCAATGGTGGGAACAGAAACGCCTGGAACGAACCTTCCCACTTTAACACTTCCACCCCAGACAAATTGGCTGGCAACCCCCAAGCCAGGTGGACAGGCTACTCCCGATAGTGTGGTACCGGCGCAACCCCCTGTGGCGACCAAAAGTTCTGAGCCCATACTGCCTACCGATCAGGGCATTTTGGACCGCGCAGAGCAGACCTTAAAGACCTTACAAGAAGCCATAATCCCCAGCAACGATCCAATCGATTTGGCTAACCGGCTGGGCGGAAAGGTAAACGTCCCCAGTCAGCTGATTGACACAAACGCGCCTTACGCCATTGGGGCACAGAAAAAATTCTGGGTTACCAATGTGGACACAAACGAAAACTTCAAAATTGATGCTACATTGCAATATGTCGGTGAAAACATCTACTTTTGGATTCAAGATAATGTGCAATACAAAGACAGTGACTTAGAAAGCGCGGCTGGCCTCTTTGATAAACAATATATTCCAACAGATCGAGCCTTTTTTGGCTCGGAATGGAACCCGGGTGTGGATGGCGACCCGCGGATCTATGTGTTGTATGCCGGCGGATTGGGCTACAACCTTGCCGGATACTTCTCCTCTGCTGATGAGCTGCACCCTGACGCCCACCCTTATTCCAACGCGCATGAAATGTTCCTGATCAACTCGGATAATGTCAGCCTGGGTGAGGATTACCTGCATGGCACGATGGCACACGAATTTCAGCACATGATTCACTGGTATCAGGATAAAAATGAAGAAACCTGGATGAACGAAGGCTTCTCTATGCTGGCCGAGCACGTCAATAAATTGGATGCCGGAGGTTTTGACTACGAATTTGCCTCAGAACCCGACCTGCAACTGACCGATTGGGGTGAAGATGTCGGGAAAAACGGCCCACATTACGGGTCGGCTTATCTCTTCATGGTCTATTTTCTGGACCGCTTTGGGGAAGACGCCAGCAAGGCATTGGTAGCAGACAATGAAAACGGCTTAACAAGCGTGACCAAGGTGATGAAGGACCTAAACCTCATCAACCCGAGCACCAACGCGCCTTATACAGGCACTGAAGTTTTCATGGATTGGACCGTGGCCAACATCCTGCAGGACCCCAACATTGAAGGCGGACGTTTTGATTATGCATCCTATAATCCACCCTCTTTTAACATTCAGAATGATGTTGAAACCTGCCCGCTGCAAATTAACAACTCAGTGTCGCAGTTTGGCACAGAATACCTCGACCTGAAATGCACGGACGTACAATCAATTACGTTCGCAGGCCCCAATTTGGTTAAACTGTTGCCGATTTCCGATGTTCCATCAGGTGATTACTTCTTCTGGTCCAACGCGGCCGACGAATCCAACTCGCGCCTCACTCAAACCTTCGACCTCAGCCAGGCAAGCGGCACGATTAGCCTTGACTTTAAAATCTGGTACGAGCTGGAAAAGGATTACGACTTCGCCTTTATTTCAGCTTCCACCGATGGCAAAACCTGGCAGATCTTGAATTCACGCACCTGCACAACGGATAACATCAGCGGCAACAGTTACGGCTGCGGTTGGAATGGAAATTCCAATACCTGGATAGATGAAAGTGTTGACCTTTCAGAGTTCGCTGGCAAGCAAGTTAC
>DATIUL010000313.1:0-5686 GCA_035466865.1 Anaerolineaceae bacterium
GCCAAGCACACCGATAACCCCATTCGGGCACGCTTAAGCGAAGGCCAGGAAACCAGCCTGATGACCCTCGCGGAACTTTTGGATTTCTATTGGCGAAGCAACAATACGGACGACACTGAAAGGGCCAGGTTGGTGGCGTTAGCCAAGAACCTGATCGATGAAGCCAACGGTTTGGAAGCGTAAACCTGGAGTGTAGCGATCCGACCCATCTTACACGTTGCGGATGGCGTCCAACATGCGTGCCAGCCGCACGGTAGCCTGCACATCATGCACCCGAACAATCGAAGCACCATGCAGGATGCCATAGGCATTTGCTGCAAGGCTGCCTTCCAAGCGGTCTTCGGGAGGTAGGTCAAGCGTGTAGCCGATAAATGATTTCCGGGAAACCCCCAGCAAGATGGGATAACCCAGGCTTAACAATTCTTCCTGCCTTCTAAGCAACTCAAGGTTATGTTCGGTGGTTTTTCCAAAACCAATCCCCGGATCAATGAAGATGCGCTCATCCGGTATGCCAGCAACTTTGGCAAGGGCAATGCTTTCACCCAAACCCTTCTTAACCGTTTTGACGATATCCTTAAATTGCACCTTTACATAGCGCCCGCCAAGTTCGGTTTGTTCAGTTTCCACCTTCCTGACCACATTGTGCATCAATATGGCAGTCGCTTTGTACCGGGCAACAGTACTGGCCATAGCTGGGTCTTTTTTAAAGCCCCAAACATCATTAATTATTTGAGCACCTTCATTTAGGCAGATTTCTGCCACTTCGGCCTTGTAGGTATCAATACTAATGGATACCGGGGCTCCCAATTGTCGAAGTGCGGAAAGCGCTGGCAAAAGTTGCGCCAATTCCTCTTGCGCGCTTACCTGGACAGCCCCAGGGCGGGTGGATTCTGCACCCAGGTCAAGCACATCCACACCTTCCTTGATAAAGCCTTCAATCTGATGCAGCGCAGCGTCCAGAGGATTTCCCTTTCGAAGCAGACCATCACCAGAGAAGCTATCTTGCGTGAGGTTAACAATTCCCATTACATAAGTCTTTGTACCAATTTCGGGGAATAGTTCAGATTTCATGTTTACTCAATTCCAAACGGGTTTTGCTTCAACATAGATTTTAACCGTTTCAATCTCTGGCCCAAGACTGTAGACGGTGAGTCGCAGTAAGTTATCCATATTTTTCGGGTTTTCAAGAGCAATTTGCCGGTAACCGACGGGCATTCCACCATTTCCAAAAGCAACTGCAACCAGCATCCCGCTGATCACGTCTCCGCCTTCAAAATTCAGCTTTGCCTCAACCTGCGCTGATTTTCTATTTCCTGTGAAACTAACTTTTTGGTCGGTAATTACCGTTTTCAGATAACGCGTGTCGGCTTCAGGTACAGGCAGTTCGAAATCTGGCTGAGCGGAAAGGACAAAACTGGTCGGAATGGGCGCAGGAAAGTACGCCACCAATGGCAACTCACTACCTGGATAGAGAATATTTAAAGGTAGTATTGCTACAGTTTCCAGCTTAGTGGTACCAAGTTTATCCTGTAAGGTCACAAGCGCGGAAGGGTTTTCAACGGGCTTTTCACTTTTGCTCGTGTAAATCACAAAAACCCGCAAGCCACCGAGTGCGTCCACATAACCAAATACTGAATATGAAGAATGAAGTGTGGGCGTAGGGAATGGTGTTTGACTGGCAGGAGCCTCCGTTGGCGGCAAAGGGGTCACACTGACTCCTGGAGTTGCCGTTACCGGTACTACCAGGGTGGTATTTTCACCGATGGCATTGGGGTTGATGGAAGGGTTGGCCGTCTTAAGAGCCTCCAAAGGAATTCCAAAGCGCAAGGCGATGCCAAACATATCATCATCGCGTTTGACCTGGTAATAGAAGGGCGTTGGCTTTTCGGTAGCTGGAGCTGTTGGGGTTTCACTGGCAGCAGGGGTAGCTGTTGGTAAATCCGTTGGGTATGGGCTGGGGCTGGCGGTAGGTGTCAGGCTGGGCGTCAAAGACGGTGCAATTGATGTGGGCAGTTGGGTCGCTTTGGGAGTACAAGCTGCCAAAACCACGGTCAAAATGAGCACAAGAAAAGCTCTTTTTAGCATAGCGGCATTATACCAGCCCGGCCAATCCGCAAAATTTGCTTATTGGGGCATCCTCCAGGCTTTAGTTTTTCAGATATCAAGTAATATATTAAGCATGCTTTTCCGTCGTTTTTGTTTAATTCTTATTTGCTTGCTTATGACAGCCTGCCAACAATCAAGTTCTCCCACAAGCTTGCCAACGCCCACTTTACTCATGGAATCTCCCACCCCTACCAGGGATTGGTTCCCACGCACCGCGACACAAGAATATACACCAACGCCGCTGAATTCATCCTCAAAAATTTCAACCACTGAATTAGTACCTCCAGCACCTGGAAAGGTCTTGATTGAAGACCCACTTCGAACTGATCAATGGTTTCTATCTACCCCCACGGGTGGCCGTGTGTCCCTGCAAGATAGTGTTTTGAGCATCGCGGCTAATAATCAGAAACTCAACTTTGAGGCTAACAGCAAACTCGTTTTGCCTCCGAATTTTTACCTGCAAATCAATGTTGAACTCTCCACATGCGCGCCAGATGACTATTACAGCCTTTCGTTTTGGAAAGGCAGCAACCTGGGCACATACGTGCTTGAATTCAACTGCCAGGGCCAGATGCGCCTGAGAAATCTTCAGGAAGGCGGCTCAAAACTACTGCGAGATTGGACCGCGGCACGAAAACTAGCCCCTTTACCGCCAACTAACAACCTTATTGGCATTTGGGCCATTGCTGATCGCGTAGATATTTTTGCTAATGGCCAGTTCCAATACGAAATTGCAACCAAGACCAGCAATGGCGGCGGGTTGGGATTGGGGTTCAATACGACCGGTGCAGGATCAAGTTCTCTCAACTTCTCCCAATTGGGCATTTTTGAACCCTGAGCCTCGTGTAGAGAGCCCACGCATTATAATTGGCACAATCAATAATCCAAAAAATGTGAGGAAAAGATGACGGAACGCTTACGCATTGTCATTCCCATGGCAGGACTGGGCAGTCGCCTGCGGCCGCTTACCTGGAGTCGCCCAAAACCACTGATTTCATTAGCTGGCGCGACCGTCCTTGATCACATGTTGAGTATGTTTGATACGGTGCCTGACCGGGAATTAGTGGAATTTGTCTTTATCCTGTCCCCTCATCAGGAAACGCTGATTAAAGCACACATGGCTAAGAATTATCCCAAGCAAGCTGTGCATTACGTTTTCCAGCCGGAGATGAAAGGTCAATCAGACGCGCTTTGGAATGCCCGGGAATTTCTGCATGGTCCCATCCTGATGGTTTTCTCCGACACGCTTATAGAAAATTCCTTCGCCTGCCTGGAGAACGAAAAAGCAGATGCTGTGGCCTGGGTAAAAGCTGTGCCTGACCCCCGCCGCTTTGGTGTTGCTGAGATCGATTCCAAAGGGAAAGTAGTCCGTCTGATTGAAAAACCCTCCGACCTCAATAACAACCTGGTTGTGGTTGGCTGCTACTACTTCAAGAAATCAGAAATTCTCCTTTCGGCCATTGAAGAACAGATTAAACGAAATATCCAATTGAAGGGCGAGTACTTCCTCGCGGATGCCATCAATCTTTATCTGGAACAGATAGCTCTTATGCGCACTGAAACTGTGAAAGTTTGGCTGGACGCTGGCACGTCAGAAGCTTTGTTGGATACAAACCGCTATATGCTCGAGCATGGCCGTTCAAACACTAGCGGCGGGACCCTCCCAACTGATACAGTCATCATTCCCCCTGTTTTCATCCATCCCGAATCGCGAGTTAACGCTTCTGTGATCGGTCCCTATGCTTCCATTGGGGCAGGCGTGGTCGTTCAAGGCAGCATTATCAGGGATTCCATCCTAAGTCCAGGCGCGCATGTAGCCGACGCGCATCTTGAGGGATCTCTGCTTGGCCATGATGTGGTCATTCATGGGGTTAGTGGAAAATTCAATATTGGTGATAATTCCTGGCTCAATTCTTAACCCATTAGCAGAATTA
Source organism: Anaerolineaceae bacterium (assembly GCA_035466865.1). Classification (GTDB taxonomy): domain Bacteria; phylum Chloroflexota; class Anaerolineae; order Anaerolineales; family Anaerolineaceae; genus Mesolinea. The sequence continues at coordinate 4,041 of DATIUL010000313.1, forward strand.
GGAGAACGATGAAAGAGTTTCTCGCAGAGAAAATCACCAGGCTCAAACCTTCGGGGATCCGAAAGTTTTTTGATATTGTTGCAACGATGAAGGATGTCATTTCACTTGGTATTGGGGAACCTGATTTTGCTACTCCAGAGCCCATTATCCAGGCAGGCATCAGGTCGCTTTTGGCAGGTGAAACGCATTACACCTCCAACCAAGGCCTTATTCAATTGCGGGAAGCTATCGCGGATCAGATTGACAAACTTTATAGCGTAAAATACGATCCAGCAACTGAGATCTTGATGTCGGTTGGCGTTTCAGAAGCTCTGTACCTGATTTTTACTGCCATCCTAAACCCGGGTGATGAAGTAATCATTCCAAATCCTTGTTTTGTCTCATATCAGGCTGAAGTGGAATTGGCTGGCGGTGTGCCAGTTGAAATCCCTACCTTTATGAAAGATAATTTTGAGCCAGATCCTGACCTCATCGAACGTGCCATTACCCCCCGAACCAAAGCTATTTTTATTGGTTATCCCAGCAATCCCACCGGCGCAATTGCCAGCAGAGAAACACTGCTAAGGATTGCCGCGATCGCGGAAAAGAACGATTTACTGGTTGTTTCCGATGAGATTTATGACCGCCTGGTCTATGGCGAGGAACATGTCTGCTTCCCATCTCTGCCTGGTATGCGTGAACGGTCCGTTTTATTGGGGGGCTTTTCAAAATCGTACGCGATGACCGGCTGGCGAATTGGTTTTGTAGCCGCACCTGCACCAATTCTGAAAGGACTTGTGCGGATTCACCAATACACAGTCATGTCCGCACCAACGGTCAGTCAGTATGCCGCGCTCGAAGCTTTGCGCGTAGGCGAACCTTACGTCCAACAAATGCTCGCAGAATATGACCGCCGCCGAAAGCTCATTGTTAAAGGTTTTAACCGCATCGGTTTGGCAACCTTTGAGCCAAAAGGCGCGTTTTATGCTTTCCCCAAGGTGTCTATGTGCGGTTTAAGCGATGATGAATTTTGCGACCGCCTGCTAAAAGAAGCCAGGGTGGCCATGGTACCAGGTTCTGCCTTTGGGGCAGCTGGGGCCGGTTTCGCGCGGGCTTCATACGCCACATCGTATGAAAAAATCGAGGAAGCTCTGCAACGTATCGAATATTTTGTGAAGAAAAACACCTGTCAGTAAGCATTAATAATTCCTTTTCAACGGCCGGACTATTTTGTTCGGCCGCTTTTGTTATAAGTTCAATGCTATCCAATAACCAAGCCGACTGATCATACCCATTTGCACTTGACCTGCGCATCTATATAATTGAATTATTCCTATTACAGTTGGAGGCCACATGACAATCCAAATTCGCAGCTTGGAACCCAAAGACGCTCTAGACTTTGTAGATTTTTTTGACAACATGGAATTCAAGCATGCCGAGCATTGGCGTGGTTGTTACTGCCAGTATTACCACCTCAAGGGTTCGGGTGAGCAATGGATGAAAACCCGTGGGGAAAAGGCCAGGGAAATGGCTCTCATCAATGTTGCCAGAGGCTATACGCGTGGCTACCTGGCATTGGATGGAGAGCGCATTGTAGGCTGGTGCCATGCCAATCATCACGAAAAACTGTTACTAATTAAGGATGCTTTAGAACCATTTCTACCTGA
>DATIUL010000314.1:0-3895 GCA_035466865.1 Anaerolineaceae bacterium
ACACAGCCTCCAATTTACCTTTCGGGCAAGCCAGCCCAGCGTGGCATGCGGAAGATATGGCCAAAGCCCAAAGCGCGATGCAAACCGCTCTCGGGCTGAAACCTACCGCGCTTTCCTGGCCTTACGAAATTTGCCCGGTGGACATGGCTCCCTACCAGAACTTAGGGTTTACTCTCGGTTTTGGCGGCGTTAGTAAAGCCCTAAACGAGAACTTCCCAATAGCTAATGATTCTGCCCCCTTATGCCTGCCACGCATGTTGCCGCCCAACCTGAGTGGCACATCCATACGCCCTCAAGGGCTGAATTTTGAAGAAATGCTGATCCAGGCACAGGGTGATCAATAAGACCTCAGCCTGCCCAATACAGCAACGCGTGCCAATCCATATCTACGGAGTAATAAAGCAAAACATTCCGGGTTAATTTTTATCAGATGTGTGGTGGAATCAATTAAAAGGAAAAAGCCGTGACAAACGGCTTTTTGTGGGTGGTATAGGACTCGAACCTACGACCTTCGCGATGTCAACGCGATGCTCTAACCAACTGAGCTAACCGCCCATGAGTTTTGCATTATAGCGTTATCCCGCTTTTTGCGCAAGACCAAAATTTACAGACCCTACCAGGCTCAAAATATACTCACTACTCTCTACCAATTGTCAAATTAAAACTGCACCTCATACGTGTGGAATTTGCATCCACCCAATGAGGTGCGGTTCATATTAATCAGACTCAAGGCAGCAGACTACTTGAGGTGTTCCTCCTCGAATTTCTGGAGGAAGTCCACCAAGGCGTCCACACCGTCTTTCGGCATGGCGTTATAAATGGAAGCCCGCAATCCGCCAACACTTTTATGTCCTTTTAGGTTGTCAAATCCAACTTCCACTGATGCTTTTACGAAAGCGCTATCCAAATCTTTGTTGCCAGTCGTGAATGGAACATTCATCAGGGAGCGGTCTTTCTTCTCAACGGTGCCATGGAACATCTCGCATTTGTCCAGGTACTCATATAATGGTGCTGCTTTTTCCTGATTGAGCTTGTCCATAGCTTCGAGCCCGCCAAGGTTCTTGAGGTACTTGAACACTTTGCCGCAAACGTAAATCGCCCAGCAATTGGGAGTGTTATAGAGGCTCTCGTTATCCGCGTGGGTATCATAACGCAGGTAAGTTGGAACTTTGGGGTCCATGTCTTCGCGGCGGATGAGATCTTCACGAATGATGACGACTGCAAGACCAGCCGGGCCAACATTCTTCTGCACTCCGGCCCAAATAAGCCCATATTTGCTGACATCGCAAGGCTTGGAAAGGAACATTGAGCTTTGGTCAGAAACCAATGGCTTGCCATGCGTCTCTGGCAGGGATTGCCAGGTTGTACCATTGATCGTCTCATTTTCGCAGATATAAACGTAATCAGCGTCAGGCGATACAGAGACATTGCTCATATCCGGTATGTAGCTAAAATTCTTGTCCTCACTGCTGGCAATGACATTTACTTTTCCGAACTTTTTGGCTTCGGAGATGGCTTTTTGAGACCAGGAGCCGGTTTTGACGTAATCAGCCACGCCATTCTTCATCAGGTTCATTGGCACCATAGCGAACTGCAGTGTGCCACCGCCTTGAATAAACAGAACTTTGTAATTTTCGGGGATATTCATCAATTCGCGCAGGTCTTTTTCTGCTTCGTGCAAAATATCTTCGAAGACCTTGCTGCGATGGCTCATTTCCATCACACTCATCCCGGAACCCTTGTAATTCAGGAGTTCAGCTTGAACTTCTTCCAGAACAGCTTCAGGGAGCATGCTTGGGCCGGCAGAGAAGTTGTAAATGCGTCCGTACTTCATAATTTAATCTCTCCTTTTAGTGTGCAAACTATAGTCAGTGGCCAATAGCCTATGCCAAAGTATAACCTGTAGGCAGGTTTTTTTGCGCTTTATTTCACATATTTCAGCCTTGCTTGAGGCGGAATAACCAAGGTTATCCCGCTGCATTTATTGGAAGGGTTTTGAAGTTCCTTTCAGGTAAAATAAATGCATGCAAACAAATATTACGATTGAAAAGTGCGTTTATGGTGGCGATGGGTTAGGCCGGTTACCAGATGGCCGTGCAGTCTTTGTGCCCTTCACCTTACCCGGAGAACAAGTCGCCATTGAGTTTAGCGATGAAAAAGGCAAATTTGCCCGTGGCAGGTTACTTGAGGTTTTGGATGGTTCTCCCAAGAGGGTCAGTCCACCGTGCCCACATTTTGGAGTCTGTGGTGGCTGTCATTACCAAATGCTTGCCTATGAGGACCAGGTGCAGCTAAAAGCTGCCATTTTACAGGAACAATTGGAACGCCTTGGTGGTTTTAGCTTCAGCCAGGCTTTGGAATTTACCCCTTCGCCACATTCATTTTCTTACCGCAACCAGGTTAAATTTCATCCCTTATCGAATGGCAAACTGGGATATATGAGCGCGGAAGGTAATCAACTTATTCCCATACAGACCTGTTTACTTCCGCTCCAAGGCATCCAGGACTCTTGGCCGCTTATTGACATTGCTGAAGATCAAGACCTGACCAGGGTAACCTTCCGCGAAGACTCGCGTGGTGAAATCCTTGCTCTCCTGGAAGGTCTTGACCCTGAACCCCCAGACCTCGAGACTGAATTGCCAATCTCATTGGCCTATAAAGCCAAGGATTCTCCCAGGCTTTTTATGCTGGCCGGAGAGGATTCTCTTTACTTTAGCCTTCATGGCAAGGACTTCCTGGTTTCGCCAGAATCGTTTTTCCAGGTAAATCAAGAGGTAGCCGAGGCCATGCTCAAGTATGTCCTCGATGAGCTGCCATCAACCTCCATCCCGGAAGTACTCGAACTCTACAGCGGTGTGGGCTTCTTCAGCAGATTCCTGGCTGAACGCTGCCTGCACCTGGTAACCATTGAGTCTGCACCTTCAGCTTGTTATGATTTTGTCGATAACCTGAATGCCTTCGACCATGTGGAACTTTACGAAGGTGCCGTGGAAGAGATTTTGCCCGCCCTGGTAACCAATTTGCCACATCCACAACTGGTCTTGCTCGACCCACCCCGCTCCGGCCTGCAATCAAAAGCTCGTCAAGCCCTTCTTAGCCTGGCTCCCGAACAAATCATCTACGTTTCCTGCGATCCTTCATCATTGGCAAGAGACCTGAAAGCTTTTAATGCCGAAGGTTACGAACTAACAAATATCCACGGTTTTGATATGTTCCCTCAGACCTTCCATATTGAGGCAATCGCCGTTTTAAAGAGTAACAAAAAGAGCCAGTCTCAAAACTGAGCTGGCTCTATTCCTACTTCCGGTAAATTAAATTACTTTCTTTTCCCGTAATTCAGAAATCTGATCAGAACTAAGACCCAAATATTGGGTCAATAGTTTTTCAGTGTCAACACCCAGGACAGGCGCAGCCATGCGGATATTTCCCGGCGTGCGGCTCAGCTTGATCGGTATGCCGGGGATGCGCGTTTTACCCGCGACTGGATGGTCGACTTCAAGAATCATTTCCCTGGCGACCACTTGTTCATTGGAAACCACCTTATCAACCGTGTTGATAGGCCCGCTGGGGATCCCAGCTTCATCAAACATTTTCTGCCATTCTTCAGCAGCTTTGGTCATGAATTTGTCAGCCAGAATCGGACGCAAAACTTGGTAATTCTCATTACGCAGCGGATTGGTCTTAAAGCGTGGGTCTGCGGCAATATCCAGCGCCATCAGTTCACACAAAGTTGTCCACAAACGGTCATTGCCTGCAGCTACCATGATTGGGCTGGTGAGGGTATTGAAGGTTTCAAAGGGTACGATAGATGGATGTCGATTGCCAATCGGGTGCGGAATTTCGCCAGTAAACTCGTAGCGGGAGATGGCATTTTCGAGGATGGCAACCTGGCAAT
>DATIUL010000315.1:0-2607 GCA_035466865.1 Anaerolineaceae bacterium
TACTCCGAAAAACCAGGTTTATGCAATTTTGCCTTAAGAAACCAACTAATTAGACCTGTGTGTTCTTGCCTTGCCTGAAGACGCCCGAAAGGAATGGCAGCACCAGCAGCAGCAGGCCAGCAAATACCGCGAAGGTTAGCCTAAAGCCAATGCCATCAGATAAACTGCCACCCAGCCCCAGGCCAATGCCCTGGCCTACGTTGGTGAAGGCCATCAAAATGGCAAACATGGAAGCCGCGATGCGTGGGTCGACAACCCGCATACACAGGGCAAAGGTAATGGTTTGGGCGGCTCCGTAAGCCACACCAAAGAGGACCACCAGCAAGATGGCAAAAGCCAGGCCCAGGCTAGCCTTGAGCAGGAATGCCAACGCCAGCAAGGTAGCGGCAACCATCGCCAGCATAATCAGGGTCGCGGCTTTGTGTTTGGTCTTGCTCATCAGCCAACCACCCACAAAACTGCCACCCACGACCCCCAAGCCCCACAGCGAGGTCACCATACCTGCCTGGGAAAGGGAGATACCCAATTCATTCTGTAAGTAAGGATTGATTAATTGGTTTGCGCCTACAATCACCAGGAAAATTAAAAGTCCTGCCAGGCCAACAGCAATTACTGGCCAGTTGCGGAAGGCACTAAAGGCTGACCACTCAAAGCGCTTTCCAGCCGGCCGCTCCCCATCTTTAACCAAGCGAAGCAGTGGCAATGGCAGTAGCGTCAACGCGGCCAGCACCCAGAAAACGGAAGCCCAGGAAACATGCTGAGCCAGCAGACCAACTGCCGAGGCGGCCACAATGGTGCCAATGGCGCGCCCGCCCACCATGAAGGCCTGGATCTTGCCATGTTCCTCAGGAGGGGTGTTATCCAATGCCAGCCCATCAGTACAGGTGTCGTAGAGGGCCATACCAAGTTGCAGGACGAAAGCCAGGGCAACGAAACCCCAGTAACCGGTCTTGGGGTCAATGAAAGGCACAAAGATCAAGCATAAGAACTGGACCAAGAGGCCAATCAGGATGTAAGGTACGCGGTGGCCGCGCCCGAACAGGTTGACCTTATCCGATAGCATGCCCAAAAAAATCTTTATGACAAACGGTATCAGCGCGATAGCCCCAAAGATACCCACCTTGGTCATACTCAATCCGCTATCCAGCAAGTAGAGTGCATTCAGCGAGGCGAAGTATCCTAAAATTGTGCCTTGCGTAAAGTAGAGTGAAGCAAAAATCAGGTAGCGCAGGGTCTTATTTTGAGGCATATTCATCTCCCGGGTGAGGTTTTGGTCTGCCTTCAAAGTATACTTGAGGGTAAACCGGCTGCGGGGTTTTGGCGCTTTTTCTTACCCAGTTTGCCGAAAACAAGAGGAGTTCGTAGAATTCAACCATGCTAATCATCCATAACACTTCGCAACTCATTCAGCTAACCCCAAAAGCCCAGCGCGGCCATAAACTGGGCACTTTGAATATCATTGAAAAAGGTGCCGTGGCCATCGAGGGTGGAAGAATTGCGGACCTTGGCAAGGCGAAAGAGTTGTTTGAGAAATACCCCGGGGCCGAGCAATTGGATGCACAAGGCAAAGCTTTGTTGCCGGGTTTTGTAGACCCGCATACGCACCTGATTTGGGCTGGTGACCGCGCGATGGAATTTGAGATGCGCCTGGAAGGCAAAACCTACATGCAGATAATGGCGGCCGGCGGCGGCATTGCCAGTTCTGTCAGGGCTACACGCAAAGCCAACTTTGAAGAACTGCTGGCCCAGGCACGTGCCCGTGCGCTAACTTGTTTCAAGCATGGCAGCACCACCATTGAGGCCAAGACTGGCTATGGACTGGACATGGAAACCGAGATTCGTCAGCTCGAGGTCATCTTAAGATTGAATGAAGAGGGCCCTTTCGAATTGGTGCCTACTTTTATGGGCGCGCACGCCATCCCTGAAGAGTACAACGGCGACGCAGACGGTTACACCGAATTTCTAACCGACCGGGCGATGCCAACCGTGCACGATTGGTGGTTGGAACACGCCAGTGGCCAGGCTTTGCCTTTTGTGGACGTTTTTTGCGAGGCCGGTGTTTTCGACCTCCAACACACAACCGAGATCCTCTCCAGCGCCAGGGCTTTGGGCTTCCCGACCAAATTGCACGCGGACGAGTTTGCCAACATCGGAGGGGCAGCGCTCGCAGCCCAGGAAGGTTCGGCTTCAGCCGATCACCTGGTCAAAACCTCCCAACAAGACATTCAGGCTTTGGCTGCTACCGACACAGTGGCAGTAAGTTTGCCGGGCACCCCATTTGGTTTGGGCCAGGACGAGTACACACCGGCCAGTGAAATCATTGAGGCGAATGGCTACCTGGCGCTGGCTACCGACCTCAACCCCGGCACAACCTGGAACGAATCCATGCAGATGATTCAGGCCATTGCCTGCCGTTATCTGAAAATGACGCCCGCGCAAGCCCTGGCAGCCTCCACCATCAACGCCGCCAAAGCGGTGCTGCGGGAAGATCGGCTGGGCTCCCTGACGGTTGGCAAACAGGCGGACCTCATCCTATTGAACAGCTCGAATTACCAAAATCTTTCTTATCGCTACGGGACGAACCAGGTGGCTCTGGTTATTAAAAAA
>DATIUL010000316.1:0-2013 GCA_035466865.1 Anaerolineaceae bacterium
GCAGAATTTATAAAGGCCCATCCCGATAAGCCTGTGGGTGCCATGATTGTGGGACGGTCTGCACCCGCTGGTGCACAAATGGGCCATGCCGGGGCGATTGTTGAAGGGCATGAAGGCACCGCCCAAGGAAAAATTGACGCACTCAAGTCTGCAGGGGCATATGTGGCCACCAAACCCAGGGAAATCCCTGAATTACTTAGAAAAATAGGAATAAATGCATGAAAGTCTACATTGATGAAACAATCTGCAAAGGCTGCGGAATTTGCATGTATAACTGCCCTAAGAACGTGCTCCGTTTTTCTTCCGTTCAGAATCGGAAAGGTTTTACTACGGCAGTCGTCTACAGGATTGAAGACTGTATTGGCTGCAAGCTCTGTGAAATTGGCTGTCCTGATTTTGCCATCTACGTAGAAAAAGAAGCAGAAGAGTCAAAGGAAGTAACAGAATAATTACCATCCAGCACTTGGCCTGGAGAAAACGGTGACATGAAGCTGCTTTTCCTATATAACGAAATTCGTTTCAGAACCACGGATTTATTGTTGGACTTGTTCAGAACAAATGGTTTTGATCTGGATTTTTTCTGGACCAGCAAAGGTGAATTCCCCTCGAATCTTGACGCATATCAGGCAGTTTATCTTTCTGGCAGCCTTGCCAACCCGGGAGACCCTTACCCCTGGATAAACCGCTTGGAAGTGCTGCTTAGGGATTGTTCTGATCGCGCTTTACCAACCTTGGGTTCTTGTTTTGGCAGCCAGATACTGGCAACTGCTCTTTGCGGGCAGGACCAGGTTTTTCGGCGCAGCAGTTGTGCACTGGGTTATACAGATATCCTTCTCAACCATTCCGAACCAGATGATCCATTGCTTGGAGGCATGAGCAATTCCATACGCATGTTTGTATGGCACAACATACAGGTGAAATCGGGCCACCCTGATATGCATATCCTGGGATACAACGCGGATTGTTCCAATCATATTTGGCGCTACAAGGATTTGCCAATTTGGGGGATTCAGGGACACCCGGAACTAGACCCAGTTTCTGCCAGGGCCACGTTTCTGCGTTACCATCGCTATTTTGAAAACGAAGGTGCATCAATTGCCGAATTAAGTAAAATTGTTGAACCAAACTTTGAGGCTATGCAACTTTTTCTGAACTTTATGGATTACAGTAAGGCTATCTGAAGCGGAGGTGGTGATATGCAGGTAATTTGCCCGCATTGCAGGGAAATCAGGGAGCTTGACCCACAAGTGTGGCGCTGTGAATGCGGCGAGGCTTGGGAGCCATTGGATGCCAATGACTTTGACCCGGCACGAATTCATCCAGAAAATTATGGCCTCTGGCGCTACGTGGATATTTTTAATCTGGGTTTCAATCAACCGCAGTTTAGCTTGGGAGCGGGTTGGACGCCACTTGTGCCAGCCAAAGTGCAAGGATTAAACGTTTTCTTCAAACCTGAATACATTTCACCAACAGGTTCCTTTAAAGATCGCGGGACGGAAGTGGAAATAAACGTGCTGGCCGGCCAGCATGTGGAGACCGTTGTGGACGACTCCTCAGGTAATGCTGGAAGTTCGTTGGCGGCTTATGCGGCGTGTGCAGGATTAAAGGCTGATATTTATGTACCGCATTACGCTTCTGAAAACAAAAAAAAACAAATCGCCATTTATGGCGCAACTGTCAATTCCATACCGGGCGTACGCAATGATGCCAAAGTAGCTGCCATGAGTTCAGTCGGCGGGAAAAAGGTTTTCGCTTCGCATGCTTATCACCCCGCCTTTCTCCTGGGTCAGGAATCCATTGCCTGGGAGGTTTGGGAGCAGCTTGGAGGTAAAGCACCGGACTGGTTCATTGTGCCTGTTGGCCAGGGTGTGCATTTGTTGGGAGCTTGGATGGGTTTTGAACGTTTGCGAAAAGCCGGCCTTATAGAGAAGACTCCTCGTATTGTTGCGGTTCAACCCAAATTGCTCAACCCCATTGTGAATGCCATTGAAAAGAATGCAAGTGAAGTGCAAG
>DATIUL010000317.1:0-12371 GCA_035466865.1 Anaerolineaceae bacterium
CCAAGTTCCAGAACCAGTGCTTTGCCAGCTTCTTCGTTGACGTCGCAAATAACGACCTGCGCGCCTTCGGAGGCGAATTTTTGGGCGGTTGCTTTGCCAATGCCAGCGGCTCCACCAGTAACGATGACTACTTTATCTTGAAATCGCATGAGAATTTTCTCCTTTTATAAATATCATGGCGAAATTGAGCATAGATTGCCTGATAATCCATTGTTAACACATTTATAGTGTGATGCGGTTACAAAAGGGTTACAAAAATGAAGGAGTTGTTAAATTAGTGCAGCAACATTCCGAAAATCCTTTGCTTCTGAAGGAAATAACGGTCTTCGCGGTGGGCGAGATCGGTTTCTTGGCGTAGGGCGAGATTGACCCTATTTTGGTCAATCCGCCGATATCACATTTAAACAAAACCCAACTCAAATTGTTTTGTTGTCGGCGGATTGGTGAAAACCGCACCAATCTCGCCCTACGAAGAAATGCAAGGATTTTGCTTTTTCTGGATACCAGCATTTTGGCGTAGGGCGAGATTGACCTTCCCTTGGTCAATCCGCCGAAAAACTTAACCAAGACCCAACGTAAGATTGACTTTCTTTGGTCAATCTGCCGTAAACAGTTCGCAATAACCATTGGCTCATTTTTTCTGATCGACAACCAGTTACTGATAGAATCTTCCCATACCTAATTACCTTCGTAATTATGTCCCTGGAGGCTCTTACTTCTTCACCATTGTCACTTATAAAAGAATTTGCTACTTTCAATCTGATAAGCACAAGAGCATGGTTCTGGCAAGGATCAGGCAAATCGAAGCGAAAAAATCTTTCATAATGTTTGCATATTGCATTTTGCCTGATCACATCCATCTTTTGATGCAATTACCAGAAGAAGAAAGCAATTTCTCTTATCAGATCAGAGAGCTCAAAAGATTAGTTACATTGGATCTGAAAAAGGAACTTTGCCAACACTCTCTAAAAATTTGGCAAAACAGGTTTTGGGAACACACTATTCGAGATGAGAAGGACTTGGAACGACATCTCAATTACATCCATTTCAACCCAGTAAAGCACGGATATGTCGAAGATGCCATTGATTGGAAATGGTCAAGTTATTCTGAGATGGTATCCTCTAGTATTTTGCCTTTGGAACGAGACCTTGACGCAGTCGATGAATTAACAAAAAATATTTTTGGTGAATGAGAAATTGTCGAGCTTAACTGGTAGGGCGAGATTGACCCTCTTTTGGTCAATCCGCCAATATCACATTCAAACAAAACCCAACGCAAATTGTTTTCTTGTTGGCGGATTGGTGAAGGGCGCACCAATCTCGCCCTACTAGGAAATACGAGGATTTTACTTTTTCTGGATACCTTCATCTTAGCGTAGGGCGAGATTGACCTTCCCTTGGTCAATCCACCAAAACAACTACGAAGAAATGCAGAGATTTTAATTTTCTAGATACCAGTATCTTGGTGTAGGGCGAGATTGACCCTCTTTTGGTCAATCTGCCGATATCACGTTCAAACAAAACCCAATGCAAGATGTTTTGTTGTCGGCGGATTGGTGAATCACGCACCAATCTTGCCCTGCGGAGTAAATATTATTATTGGATTATGAGGAAACTTGAGGTTTACTGACCTTTGCTCAACCTTTGGTACAGCCGCACCAATTCCTCTGGGGGTTCGTCGTTATAGGCACGCTCAAAAACCTGTTTGGCCTGACGGTAAACCTGGGTAACCATGGCAGGGTTTTCAAGCAAGGCATACACCTTAATCTGATACATATACCCAGCTTCGAAAAGCGGGTCGGTTTTGAGCGCTTCAGCCGCCTGGTCAAGCGCGCGCTCAAGCTTGCCTTCCTTTATATATTGCTCAATGACACGGCGGCTTGTTTCAAGATAGAGTTGGTGGAAGTATTGCTCTTCGCTGGTGTACCACTCCTGCGTCACCTCATTTTCAAGAAACCGGCCTCGATACAAGCTCAGCGCTTTCCGCTGATCCTCTGGCAGACTACTTTTACAGAGTTGTTCAAAAAGTCGATGATCCAGGCTGATTTGAGCGACGGGATTAAGCAAGTACTGCTCCTGCTTGCGGATAACAAAGAACGCCGGTTCCCCTGTCGGGCGGTCTGGTTCAAGCGCCTGGTAAAGCGCGTTCATTACAACCTTGAGGTTGTTTGTCGCGGTGGCAGGGTCCGCATTAGGCCATAAGAGGCTGTAAATGCGCTCCCGGGAAAGACCCGCCTCGCCAGCTGCTGAAAGGTGTTGCAACAATTGACGCGCCTTCTCACGTTTCCAGACCTCGGCCTCCAGTAATTTTCGACCAAGGCGTACTTCGAAGGGTCCCAATATGTTGATCGTTAACTTGTTGCCAGGGTGATAACTAAGCTCACTGAACCCAAACTCAGCCAATAAGCGGTGGCAGGTTGCACTTTCAATATTTAATTTCTGCGCCAATATCAATAATGGCACAAAATCGATAGGATGACTGCTGCCCAGCATGGTAGGTTTGGTGAACAAGAAGTCGTAACCATGCCTGGTAATGATTTTCATGGTTTGCTCAAGCCAAATCGCGCTTGAGTTAACAAAACCTTGTTTGTGGGTGGAGTAAGCCAGCCATAATTGGGCAGCGGCTTGGGCAAGTGGATCTTTAACGCGTTTTGCTCCTGCTTCCGCCAGGGTCAGCTCCTTATTAGCAGCTTCAAATTCCGCGGCGACTGCCAGGCTGGCCCCCAACGATAACCTAACCAACACCCCTATCCATTCGTCCCCGGCAGTGTTGGCTATTGCCAGGGCTTCATTGGCTACCTGGCGGGCACGCTCCGGTTGACCTTCAAACCCGAGCAAACGGCACATGCCCCACAATGGCTCAACGTGGATGCGCACAATATCGACACTTTTTATCGATTCGTTATAAAGATTTAGAATGTAATTGAAGGAATCCCGGGTTCTTGGTTCTTTTTCGTTTAACTGTAACGCATGCCCAAGGCGCATCTGGGCAACACTGTGCACAAAGGTGGAGCTGAGTGCCTTAGCAGTCTCATCGCCTTTAAGGGCGTAAGCTAGGCCTCGTTCGATTTCTCCATTGAAACAATAGAAAAGTGAAAGCAAAACGGAGGCTTCGCGGTGGAAGCGTTGAGGGCGGGAGGCAGAGTCGCTGCTGCTTTCGAGGTCAGATAGCAGGGCAATGCCCTCGTTCAGGCGGCCGGTTCTCAACATCAGCCGCGCTTCAATGAAATCCTGATTAATGCGGTTACCTACACCCAACTCACGGGAACGGCGCAGCGACTCGGCAGCTTGCTCGGGCAGGCCCTGATTGACCTGATTTTCGGCCAATTGTGTAAGCAATTCGGCAATTTCACTGCTTGATTCTTGGGGGTCAAGCAGTTCAAGTGCTTTCTCGAGCAGGGCACTGGCATTTACAGGGCGAATCGTATCCAAATAAACCTGTGCCTGGCCGCGCAAGGCCTGGCTGACACCCCATTTATTGTTTCGTGCCTGATACACCCTTTGGGCGGCACGATAATTATCAAGGGCTTGGTCGAATGCATTGGTATAACGGTCAATTTCACCCAATAAAAAGTAAATCCAGGGGTGTTGAGCACGCACTTCGTCGGGAATCTCGCCGATCCAATAGCGCAGGGACTCATAACGTCCGGAGGCCACCATGCGTGGACCAACATCATTAAGCAGCATGGATACCTGGCGATAATCCCCAGCGCTCAAAAGGTGGGCGATTGCCCTTTCCCAGTATTCATGTGCGGTCAAATAGCTGGCAACTTTACGGTGCAGTTCACGGGCCAGCTCAGGGTTTTTTAGCAGATGGCTTTGTAGAAATTGCCTGAAAATGTGGTGATAGCGGTAAAAGCCAGGCCGCAATTGCTCGAGGAACAAACTGGATCGATAAAGATCGGCAAGTACATAGACACTATTCTGTGAATCCATTAAGAAGTCGCATAAGTCACTTTCCAAAATGGACAGAATGGACGTTCTTAGCAAAAAGTTTTGTGCCTCAGGGGATTGCTGATCCAGCACTTCCTCTGCCAGGTATTCAAACAGGTGCGTGCGCGAGTAACTCTCATCCTCAAGCAGTTTAATCAAATTTACATTGGGGTTGATTCGCAGCGATTGCCAGATCATTTGCAGCACAATTGCCCAACCTTCCGTGCGCTCATAGAGCACCTGCACGTCTTTTTCTGCAACTTCCACCTGGTACGCATGCTGGAATAACGCGGCAATCTCAGGGGGGGTGAAGGTTAGTTGCTCCGGTCCCAGCTCAAGTACCTGCCCCTTCACTCGTTTTTGATTCATAGAAGCAAATTCAGGAACGCTTCGGGAGGAAATCAACAGGTGCAGATGCGGAGGAATATGTTCGATGAGCCAATTCATAAGGCTCATCACTTCACTGGATTGGGTGACCGCGTGGAAGTCGTCTAAAACGAAAAGTATGGGGCCGCTAAGTTGAGTGGAAAGGGTGTTAACGAATACCACCAGGGAATCGAGCAGTTCCAACTCGCTCACTTCGTGAGACCGCAAAGCGTCCTGGCCAAGTTTTAGACCATGTTGATTGAACGCTGTGAATAAGTTGGCTAAAAACACCTGCGGGTCTCGGTCGGTGGATGAGACGCTATACCAGAATACCGGGATGTTCAGGGTCTCGATGAAGGAAAGGATGGATGTTGACTTGCCATACCCTGTGCCTGCCACCAGAACCGTCAGTGGATAGTGCAACGACTGTTTGAGCAGGGCAGTTACCCGTTCCCGGTCCAGCACGTTGCTACGCTGGGCGGGCGGTGTGAGCTGGCTGAGGATGATCTGAAAGCGGCTGGTCATAAGTCAATTTTACCTTGTGTGACCTGTCTATTACAGTAGACCCGTAGGGCGAGATTTACCCGATTTTGGTCAATCCGCCGAAAAGATTGTTTGAATTAATAACAACAATTTGTATTGTATTCGTTCCTCTTGCCCGGGCTTGGTAACGCAGCATCGTCCGATTTACTGACCCAAACTCCAAGGATGGGATAAAATGAAAGCAACACAAAACCATGGAGGCACACAATGGAGTTTAAAGATACACGTACATTTCAAAATCTTATGAATTCTTTTGCTGGGGAATCCCAGGCACGCAACCGCTACACTTTCTACGCCAGTGTGGCAAAAAAAGAAGGTCTGCTCCATATCGAGGCCATCTTCCTGGAGACCGCCGATAACGAGCGCGCGCATGCCAAGGTCTTCTGGGACCACCTGGTGCGCAAAGGTGGCAACTTTACTGGCCACGTCAACGCCGATTACCCATTCGCGATTGGCACTACCGCCGAAAACCTCACCTTTGCCGCCGATGGCGAGCACGAAGAATGGACTGTGCTCTATGCTAATGCCCGTGATATCGCCCGCGAAGAAGGTTTTGAAGATGTGGCCACCTCTTTCCAGGAGATTCTGGATATTGAAGAACACCACGAGGCCCGCTACCGTCATCTTCAAGAATTGGTAGCCTCCGGCACCTACTTCAAGCGCGAGGAACCCAAGGTCTGGAAATGCCGCAACTGCGGTTACATTCACGAAGGCCCCGAAGCTCCAGGCGTCTGCCCAGCCTGCAAGCATCCCCAGGCTCATTTTGAAGAAACCACGCTCGAAGAGTAAGCGTACGTTCTCGGCTGAACCTATTTTCTGAAAAACGAAACTGGCCTGGTTGATTTCCGGGTCAGTTTTTTGTTTTTGGTTCGGTTGAGTTTTTATGATTTGGGCGATTCTCTGACCTTTTTGGTAGCTTAAGTGGTTAAATTTTGGTGGGTTGGGTGGAGAGACGACAAGTGTCACCGTGTCCTTCTTCATCCGGATCGCAACCCAACAATATCAGTTTGTGATTGGCAAATTAACAGATTTTTTGTAGGGTGAGATTGACCCTCTGTTGGTCAATCCACCGATTAAACCTTCAATCCTTTAAATCCTTCAATCTTGATTTGTTATCGATGGATTAGTGAAAGATGCACCAATCTCGCTCTGCGGTTGGTATCGCGGTACGTGGATTAACTGTTATTTCGACAAATGCTGTTTTTCCCCCGATGTATAAAAATTGCCGCCCCTAACTTCGTATTGCCTTGCCTTGTATTGTCATTCCGAACTGATTTGTGAGGAATCTTTGTTTGACTCCGTTGGGGCCGCCTGCGCTCCTCACCCCAAACCCCAGATTGCCTTGCCTTATATTGTCATTCCGAACTGATTTGTGAGGAATCTATGTTTGAATCCGTTGAGGCCGCCTGCGCTCCTCACTCCAAACCCCAGATTGCCTTGCCTTATATTGTCATTCCGAACTGATTTGTGAGGAATCTTTGTTTGACTCCGTTGAGGCCGCCTGCGCTCCTCACCCCAAACTTAGCATTGCCCTGCCAAATTCCTTAATTAAATCCCCCGGCAAAACTGCCGCCGCGTGGCCAACATGCCGCAACGCCAACCGAGCAGCCTTAGCGTGCAACCAAACCCCAAGCGAGGCCGCCGCAAATGGTTCCATTCCTTGTGCCAGCAGCCCGCAAATGAGCCCGGCCAGCACGTCTCCGCTGCCTCCATGCGCTAAACCCGAAGAAGCAAAGGGCAACACGCGTAGCTCGCCCGAGGGCGAGGCCACCACCGTGAAGGCACCCTTCAACACCAGCGTCACCCCCCAGGCTTGAGCGAAATGCCGGGCAACATCCAAGCGTTCCAATTGAATCTTTTCCACTGAAAGCCCGGTGAGGGCTGCCATCTCACCCGGGTGGGGCGTGAGCACAGTGTTAGGGGGCAATAGCTTTTGCCAATCGGGTAAACCGGATAACATTCGCAGCCCATCCGCGTCGATGACGGTTGCAGGGCTCTGCGCCATCGTGGGCAAAACCTTAGCAAAGAGCCCCTCAAAGAAGGCACAGGTCGGCTCGATCAAACCCAGGCCAGGGCCTATCAGCCAGGAGTTTTTATCCTGCAGCAGACCCGGAAATTGCTCCAAGGCTTTTTCTGTGATGTAGCCTTCTGACGCAGGCAAAACTTCCCAGATGGCTTCGGGGAGCTGCCCAGCGAGGGCGGGGTAAATTACATTTGGAATGGCCATGTAGGCCAGGCCAACGCCTGAGCGCAGGCAGGAAGCGCCAGCCAGATAGGCTGCCCCGGTGTAATGCCGGCTGCCGGCCACAATAAGGGCGCTGCCGAAGCTGCCTTTATGGCTGTCGACAGGCCGCTGTGGCAGCAACTGCCTGGCCATCCCCTGGTTAATCAGCCTGGGGCTATCATTGATATCTTCATAGGCAATGTTGGGCAATCTCAACGGCAGACACTTCAACTTTCCAGTACAGTTGGCCGCCGGAAACTTGAGCAAGCCCAGCTTTACTGCCTCAATACAGAGAGTGGTTTGAGCCTTCAGTGTGAGCGGATCCGCAGCGCCACTGTTGCAATCCACCCCGGAGGGGCAGTCCAGCGCGACGATCGGCGGCAGTTTGGAGAAACTGTGAAGGGTGGAAAGCAGCCCGGCAATTTCTGCCTGTAACCGCCCATGAAAGCCGGTACCCAGTAATCCGTCCAGGATGCAAGTAGTGCGGGGCAGCAACTCAGCCAGGCTTTCGGCAAATTCTTCACTGCTTTGTTCCCTAAAAACCTGCCCGCCCGATGCCAGAAAATCGGCCACCAACGGATCATTCGATTGCCGCGGCTTTGGCAGGATGGCTGTGCAGGCCCAGCCTGCTTTGAGAAGTCTGGTAAGGGCAATCAGTGCGTCCCCGCCGTTGTTCCCCGTGCCCACCAGCCCCAGGCAGCCCTTATTTTTGGTATGTTTGAACTGTTTTTGGAGGGCAGTGGCCACGCCTTCCCCCGCGGTTTTCATCATCTGGGCGTAACTCACACCCAGGGCATTGGCCTTCTCTTCCAGCGCGCGCATCTCTTCAACAGTCAGACAAAAGGTATCCATAAATGAATTATACATAAGAAAAATCGACAGATATTGTGTAAGTTTGAGAAAATCGATAAAAAACGCTTGACAGAAGTTTATGAAACAAACGACAATATTTATGAACTAATTGAAGAACTCGACGAGGGGAAAAAATAATATTCCCTAAACAATTCAAAACATAATATTGGAGGGATTGTGACTAAAAGAGCCGTTTTATTCATTGCGATTGTTATGGTTGTTTGTTTTGGTGTTTTGGGGAATGTGAAACCTGTTCAGGCAGTACCCCCGTCCGAGATCACCATGCAAACACCACCAACCGAAGTGTGGGTGGATCCAATTGCAGATGAGAGTACCAATAGCTTTAAGACTATTCAGGCTGCTGTGAACGCAGTTGCTCCTGGGGGCGTGATTCGTATAAGCGGAGCAACATACAATCTTATTACGCCAATAACGATCAGCAAACCTCTTTACATCTTTGGCGTCGGATCAGAAACAGAATCTCCATTGATTAATGGTAAGGTCATCCTGGCTTCACAGGGGACCACTCCCGGAATAATTAAACTTTTCAATCTTCGCTTCGGAGTGGTCGATGGTGCCGTCACACTTGGTGATGTAGCTGATGCAATTTTTAATCAGGTAGAACTTTCCCAGCTCACATTCGGCACTGTGCCACTTGCAGACTCAAAAGCCATTCAAACCGCCAGTTCGGTTCAGATTAAGCAACTTTCAATTTTGGGTTGCACCATAAATGCTGCCCACGGCATTGACTTGAACGGTGATTTTGGTTCTTTGGATATCAACAACAACATTATTAACCTAACAGCTCAAAATGCAGGCAGTTTTGATGCCATCAGGATAACTCAGGACACCACGGCCTCCGCTTCTGTGACTCCCTTGGGCAAATATACTATCCAGGGAAACACGCTCAGCAAACCTTCCGCAGAAGATTATCCGTTTACCTCCGCAATTCTCAATCAGACAAGTTTCACAATGACCAGTGTATCTGACGCTAAAAAGCTAACCATTAGTGGAAATACTTTTGGTGGTATTTCTGATCCAATGCAATTTATTCAAGATAAAATTGCTGCTTTTGTACCTGTACTCCCGGTAAAGAATGTCACCACTGGCCTCACCTACGCAACCATCCAGGCTGCTGTTGATGCCGCCTCCGATCATGACACCATCTTAGTCGCGCCTGGTATTTACACAGAAAATCTGACGATCAACAAGCCGCTGACGCTTAAAGGTTCTGTCGATACAAATGGAACCCTTCTATCCAAAATCATAGTCACAGGCACAACCTATATTTACGCAAGCAATGTAACATTTGACAGCTTTGACTATAGTGCACCCGGCGCTAATGGGATATTCATCAGCAATGGCCAGCCTACTGCTGGGCTTACGTATACCGACGTTACTATTAGTAATAACTATTTCCATGATATCGGTGGGTACTATGGTGGCAATTCAAAGGCTATCAAATCCTCTCATGGTGTGGACAACTTACATATCATTAACAATATATTCGACGGCATCACGAACACTGTCGATGCCAATAGTCGTAGCAGCAATGCCGTTACCATTGGCGAAACAAGTTCAACAGATCAGGCCACAGGTTTGATCATTCGTGGCAACACCTTCCGCAATATTTCTGCAGTAAAAAGTGGTGCTGTTGCGATCAACATCAACAACAAAATGGGCGTTGTTGGAGTCATCGAGAACAACGTCTTTGCGGTGGATACAATCTCGTGCGGTGTCACTTGTACTGGCAGCGCGATTGCGATCGATGGTCCGAATATGGATTTGGATCTCTTGGGTAATTCCTTTAGCGCAACAGGTGCTGTACCCACGAACAACGTCGCGGTTGGGGTTACGGCTCAAACAGGTACAAGCTTGCCCAACATCTGGTTTAGGAATAACATGTTCGATGGCGGGGTATACCCCGGTGTTGTAAACTTCTCTACTACAGCGATGGACGCAATGGGAAACTGGTGGGGCAGTGCAAGTGGCCCGATAGCCGGGCAGACTGTTGGCAATGTACTTTCCTGCGGTTGGTTACTTGCTCCGACTGGTGATACGGTTACAACTCCCGTGACAAATACAAGTACTGGCGAAGGTTTTTGCACCATCCAAGCAGCCATCGATGATCCTGAAACCCTTGATGGTCACACAATTACTGTTGCGGCCGGCACCTATGTGGAGGATCTGGTAATTGACAAGTCAATTACCTTACTCGGCCCAAATGCTGTGATCAACCCGAATACAGGCGTGCGTGTCGCAGAAGCAATCCTTCTGCCCGCCACCTCACAACCTGATCCAAGTGTTTGCGAAGTGATGGCGTATATTGAGGTTAGTAATGTAACCATCAAGGGTTTCACCCTAGACGGTGATAATCCAAATCTGGCTAGTGGCGTAACGATCGGCTCAGCAGATGTGGATGCGTGTGAAATTATTTCAAGTTATGAAGGGGTAGGCAATATTGTTATTGAAAATGACATTTTACAAAATGCAACTTATGCTGGCATAGACCTTTACAACTACACAGTCACGGGGGCGACCTCCGATAATTACATTCGTTACAACACAATTCGGAACATAGGAACTACCACCTACGGATCTGGAATGGGCATCATTGTTTATAACAACTTTTATGCCGATGTTACAAACAATGTATTGGATAATGTTCGTATTGGAGTTCAAACTGGAAACTTCTCCCAGGCAAATGTCGGCTCAACAGGTAGTATCAGCAATAACGTGATTAACGCCTGGCGTCTCGGCATCTTCCATAACATGGGGTATGCGTCTGCCAGCCCACTCCTGCTCAATAACAATACTATTTCTGCTATCCCAATGGCTGAACAGATCAAGTGGGTTGGGATGCTTGTGTCATCCTTTAATGGCGCCGGAAATGCTACGATCACGGGCAATACCATCAATATTTCAGATACAGTTACTGCTGCAGTATCAGACTATACCGCTGGTTACGACATCTGGAGCAATGACACCACTCTTCCTCTTGTAATGCATGGCGGAACGGTTACGGGTGGCGATTATGGCGTATTTGTCAACAACTGGGAAGGTTATTCCAGCGCCGCAGGCAATACCGCGGTCACGATTGATGGCATGACCATAACCGGCCCTGCAATTGGTGTCTATGTTAAAGACAATCCGCTCAACACAACCACAGCAGACGTCAGGGCGGTCATAATGAATAATGTGATCACCGCCACCACAGGCATCAAGGTTGAGGGCGATGGCGCTACCGCTCAAGCCCACAACAACACCATATTGGGTGGCGCTGCTAACCTAACTGCCAATACGATGGATGCCTCTGGCAACTGGTGGGGCACCGCAGACCCAGCCATGGTTAAGAACTTAGCTGGCACGAATGTCGACTTCACCCCCTGGCTGGATTCTGGTACTGATACCGATGGTACAGCACTCGGCTTCCAGGGCGACCTTAGAATCCTGCATGTGGATGACGACAGCCCGCAAGCCGGTACATTGGGGCGCATCCAGGAAGGCGTCAATATGGTTTCCGGTTCATCAGTTCTTGTTGAACCCGGTATTTATACTGAGCAGGTTACTGTAAACGCCAAAGAAAACCTCTCCATCATTGGTGCTGGCGAGGCATCAACCATTATTGTCTCCCCGGATGCATTGACCGCTTTAACTGGTGACCGCAAACCAGTTGTTGGGATTAAGGCTTCTGAAAATGTCACTATCCAAAACCTGACCATTGATGGTGCGGGTAAAGGCAAAGCCAACAACCGCATGTACGGTCTCTTCTACTACAACACAAGTGGCTTGATCGATCACATCACTGTAAAAGGCGTTCGTAATGAACCTCTGGACGGCGCGCAAGGTGGCGTGGCCATTTACGCCTATGTGGATGATGGAACAGCACGCAACCTAACAGCCCAATCTTCCACGGCTCTGGATTACCAGAAAGGTGGGTTTGTATTCAATGGCGTGGGGCTAACTGCCATTGTTGACGATAATACCGCGACAGGTGCTGGTCAAACCGACAAGATCGCTATGAACGGCTTCCAGGTGGGCTTTGGCGCATCCGCGACTCTAACCAACAACATCACGAGTGGTAACTACTATACAGGTAATCCAGATAATGGGATTGCTGGTGGCTTCCTTCTCTACCAACCCACAGATGTGGTTGTTAGTAACAATAGCGTGTCAACTTCCAATCATGGTATCTCAGTAGTGGATGGGGGCGAAATCACTATTGAAGGAAATGAAATTATCAACAACGCCACTGGAATCCACCTGGATGGGGCTGCTACTGCGGAAGTTCATCATAACCGCATTTTTGGCAATACTACCAAGGGCTTGACCAGCAATTCCACAGCCAACATCTCTGCTATCAACAACTGGTGGGGTTGCAACGCCGGGCCTACGGATCCTGTTTGTGATCTCCTGGCTGCTACAGCAACCGGCACTATCGATGCAGACCCCT
>DATIUL010000318.1:0-3357 GCA_035466865.1 Anaerolineaceae bacterium
CGTCGCGGAGACTTGAAATCAGCGCTGCCTCTTTGGGAAGAAGCTGCAAACTCGAATGCATTGATTGCGCTGGTTGAATTGGCAAAATACTATGAACATCAAGAAAAGGATTACTCCATTGCGCTTGAGAAAACTCTGAAAGCCATCGCACTGAACCTCAGCATTCCTGAAGCATCCCAACCTTTGCACATGCGCTCAGATTTATTAAAGCGGAAAACCCGCCTCGAACAATATTTGTCCGAACAAAACAATATCCATAGACCTTCCGCGGAAAACGCGATGGGCTAACCCAATACAAATTCCCATTGTTCACCGATTTTCCTCAGAATAAAATAAAGTGGTATACTCCTGCAGTTCTCAGGTGAGAACTTTGTATGGGAGTATGTTTAGGACGGTTCAATCATGCCCTTGGGTGATGCCCGGGCATTTTTGTTGGGAGGGTGGCGCCGCAAGGAGCTGCCTGCTGGCACGAATAATTTGTAGAGTCATCGTAACATCCCCCTGATCGAACAACAGAATAGCAGCAACCAAACCTCAAACCGTTTTGAGGGCTATTGGTTTTTGCGCAATTTACAGGAATGGAGTTTTGATGACTACTAATTTTGATCAATTTGGTTTACGCCCTGAGCTTATTCAGGCAGTTACTGCTCTGGGCTACGAAGAACCAACCCCAATTCAAGAGGGGATTCTTCCCTTGATGCTTTCCGGCCAGGATGTCATGGGCCAGGCCCAAACCGGCACTGGAAAAACCGCTGCATTTGCACTTCCCATTTTGGATAAGTTGGACCCCAGCTTACGCTTGCCACAGGCATTGGTAATAGTACCTACGCGTGAACTTGCTCTGCAGGCTCACGACATGATCAAGGCCCTTGGGCAATTCAGTGAACCACGAGTGCTGGCTGTTTACGGTGGCACCTCCTACGGCCCGCAACTCAATGAATTACGGAACGGTGTGCAGGTCGTTGTCGGCACCCCAGGCCGCCTTCTGGATCTGCTCAAACGGCAAAAGTTGCAGTTGGAAGAGGTCAAAACCGTAGTTTTGGATGAAGCTGATGAAATGCTTTCGATGGGCTTTATAGATGATGTTGAAAGCCTTCTGGCTGCAACCCCAAAGAATCGGCAAACCACTTTATTCTCTGCCACCCTGCCTACACGTGTTCGTCAACTTGCGGAAAAGTACCTGCATAACCCTCAGACCATCAGCATTACCGCCCCTCAGGTCACGGTAGCGGCGATTGAACAACGCTTCTATTTGGTGAATGAGCACGATAAGCTCGCAGTTTTGACGCGTCTTTTTGAGACTGAAAATATTACTTCTGCTTTGATCTTTGCCCGGACGCGTGTGCGCACTGCCGAATTGGTTAATGAGCTTAGCCTGCGCGGCTTTCCTTCAGAAGCTTTGAGCGGAGATATCAGCCAGGATGCACGCGAACGCACCATGGCACGCTTCAGAGCGGGACAGGTAAAGGTTTTAGTAGCAACGGACGTTGCCGCGAGAGGTCTGGATGTGGAAGGTATTTCACATGTCTTTAACTACGACCTACCAGATGATGTGGAAGTATTTGTGCACCGCATTGGCCGTACAGGCCGGGCTGGTCGAGCTGGAGTGGCGATTTCACTGGCCAGGCCTTCAGAAAAGCGAACAATTCGCGATATCGAACGCTTCACCAAGCAGCTGATGACCGAAGGTCAAATTCCGACCGCGCAAGACATCCAGTCCAAACGGACGGATGAATTGTTGGCCAAAATTGATGTTTTACTCCGCCGTCAGCGGGTGAAGGAAGAACGCGCTCTGGTGGAAGGCCTTGTAGCCTCTGGTGTGGATCCGATGGATTTAGCTGCCGTGGCAATAAAAATTGCGCGTGCGGAAGAGAAACAGCGCCCCATCGATGAGATTAGCCCATTGCCGGTCAAGGCAGAACGCCCTGAACGACGTGAGCGTTCAGACCGTCATGAGGGTCAGCGTTCCAACAACCACGCTTCTCCCCGCGGACAATCAACTGGCCGAAAAGCTGAAGAACTTGGTATGGTCCGTATGGAATTGCGCCTTGGAAAAATGCATGGTATTCGCCCGGGTGAAGTGGTTGGAACCATTGCATCAATCGCGAATATCCCTGGGTCAAGCCTGGGCAGAATTTCAATCCAAACAAAAAGCACGATGGTGGATGTGCCGGCTCAACATGTGAACCAGGTATTGGCTCACAACGCCAAGTACCAAATCCGTAAACAAACCTTCTCTCTTTCAATATTAGGTTGATTTGATCAAAAGCGTCAAACAAACTTGAAAAGAGTTCAAAAGCGGTGTCTTTATATTTGAAAGGCACGGTTTTTGTTTCTTTATTTTGCCTGGGTTCTGTACATCAGCCTTGCCCAATTTGGCTCGTAAATGCTTTGTAATCACAGCAAAGGTCGAAATCAGTCAGTTGGTCTTTGATCCAAATAATCATAAATGCGCAATAGATTAGTAGAACGGCCGATTGACTTAATAAACCAACCTGGATAGCCAGGTTGGTTTTTTGTTCTAGTCAAGCTTCAAAATGTCAATATCAGAAAATCACATGTGCAAATTGGGCGCGGCAATGAAACTCAAGCCACGTTGGGTTAATTGCCAAGCAGTGGTATTGCACGCCCCAACCTTATCCAGAAAGTTGATCATCAGGTTATCCCAATCTCCGCTGGTAATGATCTCGCTCTTGTCGCGGAAATAATCCAGTAGATCAGAGGGATGCACGCGCGTCGAATCAACCTCAAGATCTCCACCTTCATGCTTGGCGGCAATGTTTGCCACACGATCAGCCACTTCCAGAAGTTCAGCACGGCGATCATAGGGTTGGATCACAATACTTTTTTGAGGTTCAGTAATGTGGTGTTCAAAGCGGATCACTTTTTCAAATCCAAGATCTTTCCTGAATTCAGCGGTAAGTTCCATAGTCTTGTTATTAATGGAATTTGACCAATTGAAACCGATCAATGGACTGGTGCCATCTTCTCGACTGAAGAGTTTTGCCATCATCATGATCCATAAGGCATGATAAGGATTGTCTGAGCCAAAGAATACCGAGATTTTAAATTGAATATCCACTCCCAATTTATATAGCATAAAACCAAGCAAAATTGTTCCAGCATTGAAATTCAGCACATGTTGAACACCGTAATTCGTGTAATAGTATAGGAACTCATCCAACCACATTAAAGCGTGCTCGTTTGGTTGCCCGATTCCTCCAAAATACCCGGTTATGGTGGCAGGTCCCCCCAGGTGCGGGTTGGAGCCGTCTGTACCCTTGGTATCCAGCGTTTCAACAAACGAAGCACCAATGATATCCATGGCTGCCACAATAGCAGGAAGATCACCATCTG
>DATIUL010000319.1:0-8132 GCA_035466865.1 Anaerolineaceae bacterium
TGTTTATTTCCATACAATAAAAACCTGCAAGAATTATACCTTGCAGGAGGTTAATCTGTTTTTACCGATTTAGTTGCACCAATTTACCAAAGCTCAAAAACACAAATCCTTAATTGCGTTAGTTTAGGTAAACACCAAACCTATTTTATCCTCCTCAGAAAAAATAAATTTTGCTTAGGACTTTACTTAATATCCTCGTTTGCCCAGCCTTTCTACGTTGTGATAAACTCGAATTATTAAACGAATATTTGTGGCTAAAATGCTATTTGCGAGGTGACCTATGACCAAGATCAAAACTTCTTACCTGGATGCGTTAAAGGACAGAATTCTAGTCTTTGATGGCGCCATGGGCACTTCACTCCAATTATTACAACTTGGGCCTGCCGAATTTGGCAGCCCGGATCTGGTTGGCTGTAATGACGTTTTGGTCCTCAATTTTCCAAGTGCTGTTGAACAAGTCCATCGATCCTTTATGGAAGCTGGGGCGGATGTTCTGGAGACAGACACCTTTCGTGCCAATCGCCTTACCCTGGCAGATTATCACCTTGAACACCGCACAATCGAACTGAACAATGCTGCCGCCGGGTTAGCCCGTCGTGTGGCCGATGAATTTTCTTCACCTGATCGACCTAAATTTGTTGCCGGATCGATAGGCCCTTCTGGCAAGTTGATTTCTACTGATGACCCGCAGATGTCTAATATCAGCTTTGACGCGTTAGCTGAGGTTTTCCGGGAGCAAGCCCGTGGTCTCATCCAGGGTGGCGTTGACCTGCTGCTCATTGAAACATCCCAGGACATCCTTGAGGTCAAAGCCGTTATTGAAGGTATTCACCGCGCCTTCAAAGATGAAGACACCGTGCTCCCCATCCAGGCCCAGGTTACGCTGGATTTAACCGGCAAGATGCTGCTCGGCACTGACATCAGCGCGGCGCTTTCGATACTGGAAGGTATCGGCGTCAGTGTCATCGGTATGAATTGCTCCACAGGCCCTGACCAGATGCGCCCATCTGTGGAATACCTGGCCGAGCATTCCAGCTTACCAATTTCCTGCATCCCAAACGCTGGTTTACCCATGAACGTCAATGGTGAAGCGGTCTACCCCATGGAAGCCGGTCCATTTTCAGACGTCCTTGCTGATTACGTGAAAACCTATGGTGTGCGTGTGGTCGGAGGGTGCTGTGGCACAAAACCCGAACACATTAAAGCATTAGTCACAAAAATCCGCGGGCTGGAACCCATCCAACGTGATGTGGAGCCAATTCCATCATTGGCCTCTTCTACCCAGGCTGTCGCTATAGAGCAAATCCCAGTTCCATTCATCATTGGAGAGCGTTTGAACGCGCAGGGCTCCCGGAACTTCAAAAAACTCTTGATGTCTGAGGATTACGAGGCTATGGTGCAATTAGCCCGCGAACAGGTGGATAACGGCGCGCACGGCCTTGATATCAGCGTAGCGGTAACCGAACGTTCTGACGAGAAAGACATGATGCTGCACCTGGTCAAGAATCTCACCCTCGCGGTACCTGTGCCACTCATTATTGACTCTACAGAACCGGATGTCATCGAGGCTGCACTGCAGATCATACCCGGCCGTTCCATGATTAATTCCACCCATTTTGAATCGGGCGAAGCCAAAAGCCGCCGCATTTTCAGGATGGCCAAAGATTATTCTGCGGCTGTCTTGTGTCTGACTATCGACGAAAAAGGTATGGCCAAGACGGCTGAACGCAAACTTGAAATTGCCAAAAGATTGCATGATATGGCGATTAATGAATTTGGCTTGCGGCCTGAAGACCTGGTATTTGATGATCTCACCTTTACTTTAGCCACAGGGGAGGCCGAGTATGCTGATTCAGCCATTGAAACCCTCAAGGGGCTCACTCTGATAAAACAGAACTTACCTGGAGTACACACCTCCCTCGGGGTCAGTAATGTTTCCTTCGGCCTTTCACCAGCAGCCCGTAAAGCCGTAAACAGCATCTTCCTGCACCATTGCATCCAGGCCGGCCTGGATATGGCTATTGTCAACCCAGCTCAGATCAAGCCCTATGGCGAGATACCTCAGGACCAGAGAGACCTGGTGGAAGCTCTGATTTTCAACAAGAACGACCACGCACTTGCTGACCTAATTACTTACTTTGACGCCCATGCAGCTCAGGATGACGGGGCGGATACTAAAGCCGATCCTTTTGAAGGGCTTGGACCCGATGAACGCCTCAAGAAGCGTGTACTCACCCGCCACAAGCAAGGTGTTGAAGCCGACATCGACGAGCTACTTGCCCTTAACCCAGAAAAAAAGGTTGGTGAAAAAGCGGTCAGCATCCTCAACAATGTTTTACTTCCCGCCATGAAAGAGGTGGGCGACCGCTTCGGAGCTGGTGAGTTGATTCTTCCCTTCGTCCTCCAGAGTGCCGAGGTAATGAAAAAATCGGTCGGTTATCTTGAAAACTTCCTTGATAAGGCCAATGGAACTTCCAAAGGCAAGCTAGTGCTGGCCACCGTTTATGGCGACGTGCACGATATTGGCAAGAACCTGGTCAAAACGATTCTCAGCAACAATGGTTACGAGGTGGTTGACCTTGGCAAGCAAGTACCTGCTGAAGAAATTATCAAAACCGCCGTCGAACAAAACGCGGATGCCATTGGGCTTTCCGCACTCCTCGTTTCTACTAGCAAACAGATGCCTTTCATCGTTAACGAACTGCAGCGCCGCAAACTTAAGATCCCGGTTCTGATTGGGGGCGCTGCCATCAACCCACGCTTTGGCTGGCGGATCCTGCAAACCGAGGACGGCGAGTTCTATGCCCCCGGGGTTTTCTACTGCAAGGATGCCTTCGAAGGCCTTTCTGTGATGGATCAGCTCAGCCGTCCGGAATCACGCACTGCCCTACTGGCTGATACACGCAGAAAAGCCGACCACGAATTGGGTGTGGCTGCCCAGGCAAACAAGCGTCCAAGCGCCAGCCGGCAGAGCACTATCAAGCCTGCTGCTTTCATTCCCGAAGTAAAAAACTGGGGACCCCGAGTGGTCAAAGATATTCCCCTTCAAGCTGTCTCACCACATCTGAACCTCAACGAGCTTTACCGCCTCTCCTGGGGTGCCAAAAACACCCACGGCCAAGCCTGGGTGGACCTGCAGAAGGAATTTGACCTCCGGCGCGACCGTATGTTAGCACAGGCTCAAAAGGAAGGCTGGTTGAAACCGCAAGCTGTCTACGGGTATTGGCCGGTGCTGGCGGATGGCGAAGAATTAATTGTCTTTGACCCGCAGACCATTGCCAGCAAAGAACCAAAAGAACTGACCCGTTTTTCACTTCCGCGGCAAGCCAGCGGGGAAGGATTATCCCTGGCAGACTACTTCCTTGAATTGGGTTCGGATCGTTTTGATTTGCTACCTTTGCAGGTGGTTACTGTTTCGGATGTGGCAGCCAAGCGCATCGCCGAGCTTGAGGCCAAAAATGACTATTCGGAATCTTACTTTACGCATGGCCTGGCTGTTCAGATGGCCGAGGCTACCGCAGATTACCTGCACAACCACATCCGCAGGGAGCTTGGCTTGCAGCCCAACCAGGGTCTGCGCTATTCATGGGGTTATCCTTCCATTCCGGATTTACCCGACCACGCCAAAGTTTTCCAGCTTTTACCTGCGGGAGAGGCCCTGGGCATGCATTTGACCAGCGCCTTCCAACTGGTTCCTGAGCAATCGACGGCTGCCATGATCCTGCATCATCCGGAAGCCCGTTATTTCAACGTTGGCATCAGCCGGGTGGACCAACTTCTAAGCTGACGGAACTAATCAGAAGGTCGTACCGTCTATACCGTGTGCCTGAATAATCAGGCCTCTTAAACGTGTACAATATTCTTCGAGGTGCAACATGAAAAAAACTTCTGCGTTTCTACTGCTTGCGTTGGCTTCAATGCTCATAATATCTGCCTGTGTACCAGTGCCGACTCCATCGAATGACAGCATCATGACTATGGTCGTGGCCACTCTGACGGCGGCTGCCAGCCAAGCACCTACTGAAACGGCTACCCCTCAGCCCTCCGAAACCCCGTTGCCCAGCCCTTCCATTGAGCCTACCAAGGAAATAACAGTAATTGGACCGGATGAGTTCCCGGAAGATGTAAACCCATTAACTGGCGAAAAAGTGGACGACCCTGCCCGGCTCAACCGCCGTCCCATCCTGATTAAAGTCTCCAACTTCCCTGCTTCCGGCCGTCCCCATGCCGGCCTTTCTTACGCGGATATCGTTTTTGCTTACGCCATGCCCGGTATGATGAGCCGCTATATTGGGCTCTATTACGGCAAGGACTCAAATCAAATTGGGCCGGTACGTTCTACCCGCCTGATCGACCCTGAGCTTGTCCAGCTTTATCAAGGCGTTCTGGGAACCAGTGGAGGTGATTGGTATAACGTTCTTCCCAAGGTTTATCAGATGCTCGGCAACCGGTATGTGTTCCAGGGCCTCTGCCCCGGTATCTGTGACGACGGGCACGGTTGGGTAACAACCGTTTTTGGTGATTCAGCGGCTATCACTCAATTCAGAGTGGCCAACGGTGAGGCTCCCCAAAAGTACGATTTGACGGGCACCCTCTTTGATAAGGTTGCGCCTGATTGGGGCACTGACGCTCCCAAACTTAGCTTCAATTTCAGTACGTCTGATAAAAGCGATTGGACCTATGACAAAGCAACGGGTAAATACCTGCGCTGGATCGACAATGCCCCCAACTACGACGAGATGATTCCGCTCACCGACCGCTTGACCGAAAAACAACTGGCCTTCTCAAATGTAATCATCCTGGAAGCCATTTACACCTGGTATGACATCAATCTCTTTAACACCGATATCCTCGGCAATATGCCAGGATTGAAAGCCACCTACCTTAGGGACGGCAAGCTTTACGAGGGCACTTGGAAGGTTACGGATCCATATAAACCCATTCAATTCTTTGATAATCAGGGAAATCTTTTCCCGTTGAAACCCGGAAACACATGGATTAACATCACTGGGACAAACACCGAATACACAACTGAGAATGGTGTTCCGGTTATCAATTTTATTGAACCTGGTCTGTAAGCTTCCTTATGCGGACTTTGGTCCTTTCGGACATCCACGCTAATTTGACCGCCCTGAAAGCGGTCATAAAGGACGCGGCCAATTTTGACCGCGTCTTCTGCCTTGGTGATGTGGTCGGTTATGGCCCAGACCCCAACGAGTGCATCGATCTGCTGCGCACACTGCCCCAGCTGCATGTAGTCATGGGCAATCATGACGCCGCGCTCAGCGGGGTCATCGAAGTTGGCAATTTCAATTTCGACGCGCAGAAGGCTCTTACCGTTCAAGCTTCCATGCTTTCTGCCGCCAGTATGGACTGGCTGGAATTACTTGATCTCGAAAAAGATGTCACCGAAATCCACATGGCACATGGCAGCCCCCGCAACCCCATATGGGAGTACCTTTTCAGTAATTCAATTGCCCTTGAAAATTTCACTGCCTTCAATCAACAGGTCTGCCTGGTAGGTCACACGCACATCCCGACTATTTTTGAGCTGAGCAAGCCTCGGAAAATTCGCCTTCTGCTTCCAGAACGGGGGGATTTGTGGCGATCCGATAAACGGTTCATTCTCAATCCGGGGTCGGTCGGCCAACCGCGCGATGGGAACCCAAAAGCATCTTATGTCATTTTTGACGACATTGATGAAACCTGGCAATTTCGACGGGTTGCTTACGATGTGCCAGATGTACAGGCACGTATGCGTACCCTTGGCCTTCCCATCAGGCACATCGAACGCTTGGAAAGAGGCGTTTAGCAAAGCGGAACAATTGCAACTTTATTTCGTTATGAATTTATAAACAGTTCTTAAAAAGGACAGGAGAGAAATGAAGAAGAAATTGTTATTGGTACTTTTTGTTTTCATGTTCGCGCTCAGCGCGTGCGCTAATTCCCGAGCAAATAACGAGGTCTCAGTTGCGCCGATGGCACCTGAACCAGCAATGGATTATGGCAAGTCAATTTCAGCACCTGCCTCAGAATCTCTCGCACCTCAAAATGCTGGTTTAGCAGACTCTGCTTCTGCCGAACGAATGGTAATCCGTTCAGCCTCGATGAGGGTTTCCGTTGCAGACCCAGCCCAATCAATGCAATCCGTCCAGGCTTTGGCCAATACCCTTGGTGGATATGTTGTCAGCTCTGAGGTTGGCAACACCAGCGATGGTGCTGGCGTTGTCTATACCACCAGTTCCATAACCATCCGTGTTCCCGCAGAAAAACTTGATGAGGCCATGGCAAAGATTCGGGAACTTGCCGCTGATGCTAAAACCGGGGTCATTTCGGAAAGTGTTTCCGGTCAGGATGTCACTTCTGAATATGTAGACTCCGAATCACGGCTGAACAATTTGAAAGCTGCTGAAAAACAGTTGCAAGCACTGCTCGAAAAAGCGACTGACCTGCAGTACACGGTCGAGATATTCAGAGAACTTACGAATGTCCGTGGCCAGATCGAAGTTCTGCAAGGACAAATGAAGTATCTAAAAGAATCCTCGCAGCTCTCCTCGGTTTCAGTTTGGTTTGTTGCCGAAGCTTCGCTAAAGCCAATTGAAATTGGCGGTTGGAAGCCCGAAGGCGCAGCCCGTGAAGCCCTGCAAGCCCTCATCAATGCCGCCCAGGGTTTTGGAACTTTCCTGATCTGGTTTGCCATCGCCTGGCTGCCATTCCTCATCCCCCTCGGCCTGATTGCCTACTTTGTCGTCAAGGCCGTCCGAAAATCCAGGGCAAAACGGCTGGCAGCACGGCAACAGGCTTTTTACTACCCCCAAGCTGGTCAACAAAATGCAAATATCCAGCCGCCCGCGCCTCAAGAACCTGAACAAAAGTAATCGAAATAAGCTCATAAAAAGACCACCTTGCGGTGGTCTTTTTTCATTGTTTCTTTAGGTCCACACAAAATTGGCCTTTCCGGTCAATTTTCGACAAAAAGCAGTATACATTTTGTGTGTCAGTGAGTTCCCAGGGTATTTCTCTGCCATCTTGTTTGACCGTCTCGGGCTTGCTTGGCAGCCAGAGATATATTCTGCCGTTTGCAAGCCTTCCGAGCACAATCTCGAAAATCAGTAAATTGTCTTTTTCCCGCCAGCTCTTAACCTCATAACCCTGGCTAATATGAAAATCACTGCCGAGATAGAGGCTTCCTCCGTTCATTTCGTGCAAAGTCAATAAATTAACGCCGTGCTTGGGTACCTGGCGAAGGCTTAAGTCCCCTTGCCAGATGTGAACTTCCCCACTCCAAAACTCCCTGGCAATCCAGGTTTTTCCATCTGGGAATCCCCATTCAGCGAGCTTTATGACCATGTCTTTTGCGGTATCATCCCAATTAAAAACCGAGATTACTGGCCACGCACCTGCAGCCGTATGCAATTCCTGTTTTAGCATGTAGGGTTCTTTGCGCTCAAAGCGGTCCAGAACCTGGGGCTGGCTTGGGATAACCGGCAGCAATGCCTGAACAATCCCCCTGCGTTCCTCTGAGAGAGTTGGCATGCGATCCGAAACCAGGATGGCACCACCTGTCATCCCGATTGCTGTTGCCAGGCTGCGCACTTCATCAAGGGTCAAGTTAGAATCTTCACGGACCAACAAGCAATCCGGGTCATTCCCCCACCAAAAGCCGTCCAAATCTGACCTGGTTATGATGTTCCGAATGGCATTGCGCGCGCTTGGCATGTTGCGCTCATTCTTGAAGAAGCGTCTATGTCCAAAATATGTTGGTTCCCAATCCGGGCTTACGTCCGAACTGATTCGCATGTAATCCATCAAGCCAATCGCCGGCCCCAAGGGGCAGCCACAGCCCAAAAGCTGCGTCTCTTCGCCGGCTGCTGCGCGGATATGTTCCAAACCTTGCCTCAACACTTGAGCGCGGGTAAAAATTGGATTCTGGTACCGCCCAGCCAGAGCCGCGGCGTATAGAAAATCCAGTTTCAAATACTTGAATCCCCAATCTTGCACTGCGGCGCGGATGACATCTTCTGTGTAAGCCATTGCCTCAGGATTGGTCAAATCCAAAGCCTTCCCCAAACGGTTCCAGACAAAACCTGAATTCGCGGGCCTACCCCATCTATCCCGCAAGAGCCATTCCG
>DATIUL010000320.1:0-5146 GCA_035466865.1 Anaerolineaceae bacterium
GCACCCTGCCCCTCTGGGTAAAGGATGAGGGGGTTGATCTCAATCTCCTGAATTTCTCGATGGTCGAGCGCGAGTTGTGCCAAACGGGAGATAATCTGGACCAGAGCTTCCTGGTCAAGTTTGGCTGACCCACGGAAGCCCTGGATCATTTTGCCAGCTGCAGTACTGCCTATCAATTCCAAAATCTCCACTTTGGAAAGCGGCGCAATTCCCACCGCTACGTCCTTAAACATCTCTACCAAAACCCCGCCTGAACCGAAGAGGACCATAGGCCCAAAGGTGGCATCACGCTTGATACCAATAATTAGTTCCAAGCCCTTTGGGGCCATCCTTTCAACCATAGCCCCATGGATTTGTGCTGTTGGAGCAATTTCTTGGATATGGAGGATCAGCTCGCTGTACGCTACGCGCAACTCTTGTGCATTCTTGAGGTTTAGCACGATACCACCTGCATCAGACTTGTGCAAAATTCCCTCTGCAGAAATCTTGAGCACTACCGGATACCCTACCCTCTCCGCTATCTGAACAGCCTCGTCCACGTTTCCAGCCAGGTCGCCAGGTACAACAGGGATCTCATAAGCCTGCAAAATCTTACGGGTTTCTTCCTCGCCAAAGCTGCCGGCACCTACGGCTAAAATTTCGTTAACCGCTTGTTTTGCCGAATCTGAAGCTGAATGGCTCATGGGTTCAAATGAACCTGTAGCCAAAATCTTTTTGTACTTCAGCATGCCACCAAGCACCCTGGGGCCTTGGTCCGGATATTGGTAAGCAGGTACTTTCTGCTGGTTCAGATAAGCTGTGGCTTCACGTGCTGAAGCGGCTCCCATTAGGCAGGCCATAAATGTCTTCTTTGTCTCTTTGGAGGCTCTCACCCAGGCCTGAGCAACTCCCATGGTGTCTACCAATGACTGTGGCACCAGGATCGGGTGCAAGGCATCCACATTAGGGTCACGACTGGCCTGTCCCAAAGCCCATTCATAGTCCTGGGGTTCTGCGCCTCCCAACATATCGATTGGGTTGCTTACCTGCGCGCTGGGGTTGAGCTTTGTGCGCAAGGTGGATTGAATTTCAGGTGAAATTGTGGCCAGATCCATGCCATTTAAGGCTAATGCATCAGAAGCCAAGGCAGCTGCCCCACCCGCGTTAGTGGCAATGGCAACTTTATTACCCGCGGGCAGGTCCTGGCACCCAAATGCCCAGGCCAGGTTGAAAAGGTCGGCTAATGTGTCAACTTCAATGACCCCGGATTGCTTAAATGCCGCCTGATATGCAGTGTAAGAGCCGGCCATTGAACCCGTATGTGAGCTGATTGCTTTTGCACCAGCATTGTTCTTGCCAGCCTTCAGCAATACAATCGGCTTTTGGCTGCTAACTTTACGGGCGACTTCCATGAATCGCGGCCCATCTTTAACTTCCTCGATGTACATGGCTATCACTTTCACTTGGGGGTCCAGGGCCACATATTCCAGCATGTCCGTTTCGGTCACGTCCATTTCATTGCCAAGACTGGTAAAGTACGAAAATCCAAAATGAGATTCAAGTACAAGGTCCACCACGCCACCACAAATTGCTCCGGATTGGGAGATAAAGGCAATCGGACCAAGGTCCGGCATGCCTTTGATAAAAGTGCTGTTCAGGCCGGTATGAATGGCGATTGTGCCCACGCAGTTTGGACCAATGATCCGCATCCCGAAACGGTGTGCAATCTCCATGCACTGTTCTTCAAGTTTCTTCCCACTTTCGCCGACTTCGCGAAAGCCACCCGTGACGATTGTTACAGCCTTAATGCCTCGTTCACCACACTGCTCCAGGCTCTCCAACACCATACCAACTGGCAACACAATAACCGCCAGCTCCACAGGGTCTGGCACATCTGAAATTGAAGGATAAGCTTTTTTACCCAAAATGCTCTCGGCATTGGGATTAATGGGATAGACCTCGCCCTGGTAACCGTACTGAAGCAAGTTCTCGAGGATGCCGTAACTTAACTTATTGGGTTTTGAAGAAGCACCTAAAATTGCCACGCCTTTGGCATTAAAGAAGGGACTTAAGGTCTTTGGATCCATAGGAAACTCCGTTTCATCTCTTGCTGCTGATGCTGCGATTATACCAATCGTGAACCTGGAAGAACCGGATTGAATCACGATTGGATATTTATGAACTTATAATTATTCATCATGTTGGAATCTCTCACTCTTACCCCGGCTCAGCAGGACTTCATCGAGAAGGCAAAAACTGGTGGCATCTTGCTTAAGGGCGAATTCGGGACAGGAAAAACCACAACGTCCATATCTCGAATGTTCAAGTTGGGAAAAAACCGTCAAAATAGGTTGAGCTCCACATTAGTGTTGGCACCTCAGTATTCCCTTTTACGCCCTTACCAACAGGCTCAAATCGAAAAACGGGCTAATCAAAGCCAAATTGCAATGATGACCTTTTCATCCCTGGTAAAGAGGAATATTGCCTTGTTTTGGCCTTTGGTAGCCGAACAGGCCGGCTTTGCCCACCCTGAGAAAGAGCCCAGGTTCCTGACCATCGAGACAGCCCAATTCTACTTATCACAAATTGTGGATCCCCTGATGGATAAAGGAATTTTCAACAGCATCACGATTCCACGCAACCGAATTTACAGCCAATTATTGGATAGCCTGAACAAGGCTGCCATTATTCCACTCGACTATCATGGCATTAGTTCACGTTTGAAGTCAGCCTGGACAGGCGGGCCAGAACAATTGTTAGCCTACGAGGAAGTGCAGGTCTGTCTGAATGCGTTTCGGGCAAAATGTTTGCAGGAAAACTTAC
Source organism: Anaerolineaceae bacterium (assembly GCA_035466865.1). Classification (GTDB taxonomy): domain Bacteria; phylum Chloroflexota; class Anaerolineae; order Anaerolineales; family Anaerolineaceae; genus Mesolinea. Next base: position 2,803 of record DATIUL010000320.1, read on the forward strand.
TGGATTATTCGCTGCAAGTGGAAGTCTTTACCAGGCAGCTTTGGCCGCAACACCTTTTCAAACGATTCATGCGCTCAAGTTATTCGGATCTAATTTATGAAAATATTGAGGAAGAACCCCCACTCATTCATGATTTGGTTTCCGAATTGGAGCCCGATCTAAATTCAGTTTGCCTGATAATGGATGTGGGTGGTGGTTATAGAAAATTCCTGGGAGCTGACCCTGATTCTGCAGCCAGGTTTGAGAACAGTAATTATCAAGTTTTTACCATGACTGAAAGCCTGGTTAGCACGTCTGAAATTGAAGAGGTAAAAAAACTCTTTTTCTCTACTTCTGGTAATACACACAAAGCCGGAGTGGAAGTCTTTAAGGTTTTTGACCAACCCACAGAACTACCCATTTTTGTGCCTGAACTGCTTGATTGGACGGTGGAGCAGATCAAAGGGCTGATTGACCAGGGAACCAAACCTTCAGAAATCGCCATTCTCAGCCCATACCTCAGCAGCACACTCGCCTTTTATCTACAAGCCAAAATGAAAGCTTTGGGTTTACCATCCCGGACTGCTAAGGCTTCAGCGCTAATGCGAGACGACCCTTTTGTAAAGCTTTTTCTCAATTTCTATTGCTTGAACTCAAATCAACCTGACCTTTTTGTAACCCAGGATGACCTGGTAGATTTATTGGCGCTCAGCTTGGGCGAAATTAACCGGGTGCAAGCCAAGTTGCTCTCAAACGCCATCTGTGGCAAGAACTTGTCCATTCAAGCTTTACCTGAACTCGAGGTTATTGAGGATTTTCCTAAGGAGAGAATTAGCCTTCAAACCTTGTCAGGCTATACGCAAATTCGATTTTGGCTTCAGGATTTCAATCCAAATGTAGGTTTTGGCGCATTTGTAAGCCGCCTCTTTGGCGAATTACTAACCCAACCAGGTTTTGGTCTGCATGAAAATGTGGAAGCAGGCAAAGTTGCAGGCCGTTTGATAGAGAGTTACACAAAATTTGAGCAAGCCATGGAAGAAGACACTCCTGAAATCTATAAAGCAGTTTGCTTTGTTGAAAGTGTCCGAAAAGGCCTCCTTTCGGGTATCTACGAAGAGGATAATGAAGTTAAGGATAGTATCCTGATAACACCAGTATTGAGTTTTTTGATGCGCAATCAGGCAGTGGATTACCAATTTTGGTTGAATACGGGCAGTAATGGTTGGCATGAACGCCTGGAACAACCACTTACTCAGGCTTATGTATTGAGCCGATCGTGGAAGCCAGGCCGTGTTTGGACCACGGCGGACGATTCTCAACTTTCCAAAGAAACTTTGACACATACGGTACAGGGATTGCTATCCAGGTGCAGGAAGAGGGTCTTCCTGGGTATTTCTGTTTATGATGAGGCGGGCAGCCAGGAAACAGGATTGTTGCTCCAGGTGCTTCAGGGCTTATTCCGCAGGGCAATTGGGGGAAATATCCATGTATGAGGCTAAATTAAGGCAAAGCCAGGAGAAGATTCTTGCCTACCAATCAGGTAAGATGGGTGTTGCAGCAGTTCCCGGCAGCGGGAAAACCTGGACACTTTCCCACCTGGCTGCAAAGCTAATCATGACTGCCAACCTGGAAGATGACCAGGAAATCCTAATTCTGACCCTTACCAATTCTGCCGCGGATAACTTTAGCAGTCGGATTGGCAGAATTTTGCATGACTCTAAATTGATAGAAGGCTTTGGTTACCGTGTGCGCACTCTGCATGGTCTTGCGAATGACATCATCCACATCCGTCCTGAACTCGCCGGACTACCAAACGATTATGCCATCATAGATAGCCAGGAAACTAATGTCATCCTGGATGAGGAGGTGCATCGTTACCTCAAAATGCATCCTGAGTTATTTGACGATTTGGTGAATTTAGATGCCCCTGACAGGCAAATCCAAAAGTTCAAAGATGATGATTTCCCCAAGTTGATTCGCGATGTGGCAGGTGCTTGGATTCAACAAGCAAAGGATTTGGGCCAGTCTCCCGCGGATCTGCAAGCCTTGATAGATCAACTGGACGAGGGAACACAACTCATTGCGGCTTGCAATGAAATATATTCTGCCTATCAGATTGGTTTAAATAACCGGGTTGGACTGGATTTTACGGATCTAATTTCGCTGGCGTATCGCTGCCTGCAAAATGATCCAGACTTGCTCAGCCTCCTGCAATATCGCTGGCCATTCATTCTGGAGGATGAAGCTCAGGATTCTTCTGCCTTACAGCAAAAAATATTGGAACTGCTTTGTGGTACCAGGGGAAATTGGATTCGAGTGGGCGATCCCAATCAGGCTATATACGAAAGTTTCACTACCGCAAACC
>DATIUL010000321.1:0-2968 GCA_035466865.1 Anaerolineaceae bacterium
GGCACTGTTTCGATGAATGAGTTTTCAATTCAGACCGGAGATTCCCCCATCCGCAATTGGAAGGGTTCAAATGTTGATTTTGATGCAAAAAAAGCCGCCAGTATCAACCCGGATAAACTGCTGATTCGCGAAACTGCCAAATACCATTGCTATTCCTGCCCGGTTGGTTGCGGTGGCCTCTGTGAGTTGCCTGGCCTCGAAGGCGATACCCACAAACCCGAGTACGAGACGATTCTTGCGCTGGGTGGTTTGCTAATGAATGAGGATGTGGATTCGCTCTTTGAGATGAATGAACGACTCAACCGCGCCGGGATCGACAGTATTTCTGCGGGTGGTGTGATTGCCTTCGCGATTGAGTGTTTTGAGCACGGCATTCTGACCACAACTGATACAGGTGGGATTGAGCTCAAATGGGGCAACTCGGAAGCCATCATGGCATTGATGCAGAAAATAATTGACCGTGAAGGCATTGGTGACCTTCTGGCTGACGGCACGAAGTTGGCAGCCAAACGCATCGGAAAAGGTTCTGAAGCCTACGCCATCCATGCTGGTGGGCAGGAACCGGCCATGCATGACGGCCGTGCTGACCCGGGTTTTGCCCTGCATTACGCCGTTGAAGCAACCCCAGGGCGCCATACGGTTGGGTCACAACTTTATTATGAAATGTACCGCCTTTGGAAGAAATCCAGCAAGGTGCCGAAACCTCCCGCGCTCTTCTTCTCCAAGGACCATCGCTACAGAACCAACACTTATATGGCAGGTATGGCTGCAGCCAACTCGCAATTCAAGATGGTAATCGATGCTGCGGGCGGATGCATATTTGGCTCCTTTATTGGCGCAGACCGAGCCCCGCTTTTTGAAGGCTTGAATGCGGTAACTGGTTGGCATAAAACACCTGATGAGTATCTCGAGCTTGGCCGTCAAATCTCCAGCCTGCGCCAGGCATTTAACGAAAAGCAAGGTGCTCCAGCGCGCCACAAACTCAATCCACGCCTGCTTGGCACTCTGCCTTTGACGGAAGGGGTCAACAAAGGCCGGTCAGTCAACCTGGATGCCATGGTGCCGCTCTATTGGGATTTGATGGGATGGGATGTGACTACCGGACAGCCTTCAAAGGCTGACCTGGCGTTTGTGCATCAGGAAGGAACTGTCTGATGGCTTACCAAATTACTGAAGCTTGTACAGGTTGCACGCTCTGCGCGCGCAAATGCCCGGTGGAAGCCATTTCAGGGGTGCGCAAAGAGCAGCACCACATTGATCCTGCCGCGTGTATTGAATGCGGTGTCTGTGGGCGGGTTTGTGCTTTTCACGCTATTCTGAATGCCGATGGGCAGGAGGCACAACGCCAACGAACAGAAGACTGGCAAAAACCGGTCTGGGCCATCAAGGATTGCGTCTACTGCAACATTTGTGTTGAACGCTGCCCTACCGGCTCGATTAGCTTGTGGCGGAATGGCACACACGCAGAGGCGCAGGTTTACCCGATGCAAGCCCCTTACCTTGCGAATCCTGAAACCTGTATTGCCTGTGCTTTTTGTGCGAGGGACTGCCCCACTGGCTGCATAAGCATGCAAAAACAGGAATTAACAGTAGGTTAAAAGATATTTCTTTTTCTTGACAAGCTGGGAAAGCTGGTTATGATTGCCCACATGCTGAAATTAAGTGTTGCTTCAAGATCTTTACGGCCAATGGTTATGGCCATGCGCAGGCGATGGGTATCGTTCTGCGTTGGATTTTGAGCCACATTCCAGCCTGTAACTCCTAACGAACCCATCGCCTCCAATCTGTAAATGGGATGAGATGGTCAGAGAGAAATTGAAAGCCACTCATCGGGTGGCTTTTTGTTTTACAAAAACTTGTTAGGAAAAAAATGAAAACCCTTCGCAACACCAAAAAATCGACCCTGTCCGGCCTCCTGGCCTTGCTATTAGTCTGCCTGGCTCTACTATCCGCTTGCCAGACTGTTCCACCCACCGCTGCGCCTGTTGCTCCCGAAGCTGCCAAACCAGCCGAAACGCTCAAAGTTAAAATCGGTGTAACACCGGTTCCCCATGCCCAGATTATCAATTTCATCAAGGATAATTTGGCCGCCAAGAATAACCTGGAATTGGAAGTTGTAGAGTTCACCGATTATGTTCAGCCCAACATTGCGGTTCAGGACGGCCAACTGGATGCTAATTTCTTCCAACATCTACCCTACCTCAAGGACTTCAACGCAGAGCACAAGACCACCCTTGTTTCTGTAGGCACCGTGCACATCGAACCCCTGGGCGTTTACTCAAAGAAAATCAAGGCACTTTCGGAACTCAAAGAAGGCGATGTGGTAGCCATCCCCAACGATGCCACCAACGCTGGCCGTGCCCTGAATTTGCTGGCAACCAACAAACTGCTCACTCTCAAGGACGGTGTGGGCTACGCGGCCACGGTCAACGACATTACCGCAAATCCCCTGAAGCTGGACATCAAGGAATTGGAAGCCGCCCAACTTGTACGCTCGCTGGATGATACGGTTATCTCAGTTATCAATGGCAACTATGCCCTGGATGGAGGCCTAACGCCAGCTAAAGATGCTTTGGTACTTGAAAGCGGGGTTGATAACCCTTATGCCAACATCCTGGTGGTTAGAGAAGGGCGCGAGGACGACCCAGCCATCCAACTGCTCATCAAGCTTCTTACTTCCGATGAAGTAAAGGCCTTCATTGAGCAAACCTACAGCGGCTCAGTCATCCCTGCCCCCGCCATTCTGACTGTGAAACCCTAATCTTGTCATAGAGGAGGGGGTGTTAACCCCCCTCCACTTTTGGAGCCTCATGATTGAACTTGAGCACGTCTATAAACGCTTTGAACAAAAAGACTTACCGGTGAACGCCCTTCAGGATGTCAGCCTGCGCGTAGGCAAAGGGGACGTCTATGGCGTGGTGGGTCCCAGTGGGGCCGGCAAGAGCACCCTCATCCGTTGCGTCAATCT
>DATIUL010000322.1:0-6030 GCA_035466865.1 Anaerolineaceae bacterium
CAATGGAACCCGCAATCAGGACCGGCCAGGCCTCAACAAGGAATTCCTTGATTCGAAACCAGGCTTTATTCAGAATTGATTGGAGACTCGGCTGTCTGTACGTTGGCATCTCAAGAATTAATCCAGGCGTATCCTTTGGAAGCAGTTTGGAAAGCAATTTTCCCGTAATTGAGATGACTACAAAAACCAATAGGTAAATCACCAGCGCCACCACAGGCCCAAGATAAAATGCCACCAGACCAAAAACAATTGCCAGCCTTGCAGAGCAAGGCACCAAGGTTGCCAACGCGGCAGCGATGAATTGTTCTTTTTTGTTATCCAACGTTCGCGTGGCCATCACTGACGGCACGTTACACCCAAACCCGAGAATAAATGGAACGACTGCGGTCCCATGCAGACCAATCCGGTGCATTAAGGCATCCATCAGGAAGGCAACGCGAGGTAAATATCCGAAATCTTCCAGGAATCCTAATCCGATCAGGAACGGAATCAGGTAGGGCAGAACGATGGCCAAACCTCCAGAAATTCCTTGGATCAGGCCGATAATAATCTCGCCGAGGAGTTTTCCCGGGTTTATTAATCCAATAATTCTTTGTTCCAAACCAGTAACCAGATTCAGGAGAGGTTTTTCAATTAAACCTCCGAACTGGAAAACTGCTTGAAAGAAAATATAAAGGATAAGGATGAGGAAAAAGTAACCCCATACAGGATGAAGAAGATAATCATCGAGTTTGTCCCGTAAAGTAAGCTTGCGGGTTACTAATAAGGTCACTTTTTCCGCAATCTTCTGCGCTGTAGTATTTCGCTCAAGGTTTAACATACTCCTTGCATCGGCAGTACCACCACCTGCTAAAATCATTGCCATTTCCGTTGACTTTTCAATAAGTTCCGGTCGTAATTTCATAACCTGGTTGCTGACGAGCGGGTCTTGTTCAAGCAATTTGATGGCAACCACTTCAGCATTTAATGGGAGTGTTAAGTCCTGAGCCAGAGGAGTCAAGGCCGCAATGGCTTGCTCCAGATCCTGCCTGTATATCTGCCGAGCGACGACGGGTTTTTCCAAAGCCACTTTGTGAGCCGCAAAGAAAACATCCCTGATGCCCCGACCTTTGCTGGCAATCAAAGGCAATACCGGGATGCCAAGTTTTTCGGAGAGCTCGCTCACATTTATCTGGATTCCCATGTGATCGGCTTCATCAATCAAATTGAGGGCCAGAATCATGGGCCGTCCCAGTTCCAAAAGTTCAAGTGTAAGACCAAGATGCAGACCAAGATGTGAAGCATCTACTACATCAATAATGCAGTCATAGTCGTTATGGCTCAAGAGGTATTCAAGCACAACCTGCTCCGCTGCATTGCTGCCAGCGAGCGTATAAGTACCGGGTAAGTCGACCAATCCAACAACATCGCCTTTTAGCCGCACCCGACTTTCAGTGTATGTAACTGTGGTTCCAGTGAAGTTCCCAGTTTCTGCCTTGTAACCACAAACCTGGTTAAAGAGGGTGCTTTTTCCGCAGTTAGGTTGTCCGATTAGCAGGAATCTCAATTGCGTTCTCCAACCAAAATACTTGAACAGAGTTCGTAACCTATGGCAATTTCCCGCCCTGACACCCGGATGAGTAAAGGCCCTTCCAATGGTGCTGCACGTAACAATTCGATATCGACCCCAACGCGGATGCCCAACTGATGCAATTTTTCAGTTGTTCGTTTGGAGGATTTGATTGCCAACACTCTAGCCGATGTACCCATCGGCATGTTTAGTAAGGTTATTTGATTTGATTCCATATGTTCGCCAATTTTACGTCCTTAATTGAGTTACGTAAAATCAAACCTTTTATTTTTAGCGGTTCGTTTTAGAATATTGTATAATTAGCCGGAGGTTAAAGGAGAGATATAAAATGTCACCTTCTGATAAGAAACCCACCGATAAGAAAACACCACGCACGGACAAACCAAGTTCAGCCAAGAATCCAGCCACCAAAAAAATTGCTGCCAAGGCAAAACCTGAAAAGAAAGAGGAAAAGAAAGAAATGTCAAAATACGAATGCATTGCATGTGGATACATCTACGACCCTGCCAAGGGTGACCCTTCTCAAGGTGTCAAACCTGGCACAGCTTTTGAGGACCTTCCCGCTGATTGGGTTTGCCCTGATTGCGGCGCTGGAAAAGACCAATTCGAAAAAATTAAGTAAGTCTGCCATCAATCCCACAGCCCCTTTGTTAACACAAAGGGGCTTTTTGTTAACCATTTCCATTCATTAAGCGTATAATCAAACCACTATACTCATTTAAGATTGGAGGAAAATAATGGCAAGCGTTACGTACGATCATGTTTGGAAAAAGTATGGTGATGTTGTTGCAGTTCAGGATCTAAACCTGGCAATTGAGGATAAAGAATTCCTCGTGCTGGTGGGTCCTTCCGGTTGCGGCAAGACCACCGCCCTGCGTTGCCTCGCCGGCCTGGAGGAAATTTCTGAAGGCCGTGTTCTGATTGGGGACCAGGTTGTCAACGACGTAGCCCCCAAAGACCGCGATATCGCTATGGTCTTCCAGAGCTATGCCCTCTACCCGCATATGTCTGTTTATGACAACATGGCATTCGGGCTTAAGCTGCGCAAGATGTCCAAAGAGGATATCGATAAGCGCGTCCAACTTGCAGCGAATACTTTAGGTATTGAAAGTTTCCTGCAGCGCAAACCCAAGGAACTCTCAGGTGGTCAGCGTCAGCGCGTTGCTGTAGGCCGCGCTATTGTGCGCGAGCCAAAAGTTTTCCTCTTTGACGAACCTCTTTCCAACCTGGATGCCAAACTGCGCGTTCAAACCCGCTCTGAGTTGAGTAAGCTCCACAAACGCCTTCAAACTACTTTTATCTACGTCACCCACGATCAGACTGAAGCCATGACCATGGCCAATCGAATCGCTGTGATGAGCAAGGCCAAACTGCAGCAACTCGATACACCTCAGCAACTATATGATCATCCTGCCAACCTTTTTGTAGCTGGTTTCATTGGGTCTCCTGCTATGAACTTCTTTAATGGTAAGTTGATTGAAGAGGCAGGGGTCTTTCATGCCGATTTGGGCAGCTTCAAGGTGCGTATCCCGGACAAAGACAAGCCAACCCTTGCGTCTCTGGTAGGTAAAGATATCGTCTTTGGCATCCGCCCTGAAGATATCCACACACCTCAGTATGCTCCCCCTGGTATTATTGCCGAACCGGTCGATGCCAAGGTTGATGTTACTGAACTGATGGGTAACGAAATTTTCTTATACCTCGTCAATGGCGACCACAACTTCATTGCTCGTGTTGACCCGCGAACTGAATCCAAGTTTGGTGACGATACCCAGGTGATCTTTAATATGGAAAATTACCATATCTTTGATCCCAATGCTAACCCTGAGAATCCACCGGCCGTAATGTAATCCAAATGTATGTAAAAAGGCTGCAATTTATACTTGCAGCCTTTTTTGTTTCTTTATGGAAGTAGTGGGCGAATTAAGGTTTCGTACTGTCGTTTGAGCTGCCAGGTAAACCAGTGCCACCTTCGGGTGGGTAAAGCCCCGCTGCAGGGTCAGGCATCTCTGTCTTTGGAACCGATATGGCTGGGGCTGTTTTATCTTCAACTAAGAACGGATTTACAGGTGTGGCCATATTGGGAATATTGGTCGTTTGCTTGGTGGAAGGAATAGCCATCGGCACCACGCGTTCAGAAGCTTTGATCACATGTTTGCGAGGCCAGAAGATTGCCATCAACAAAATGGATACCAGTAAAGCAAAACCTGCGACCATGGCAAAGGCATTCACCCATAGCGGCAGTGGGAAAAGCCGAATTAACCCGCTTGAGGCTGTAAAAGTCCAATTGCCTTTGGGGAAGAAAATGGTATGGAACTTTTCAAAAAGCGAGTTAAAACTCAGGACCATTAGCACAACCAAAGCAATCATCAAGAGGATCGTTAGTAAAGCTCCCCAGAAGAAGCTGTGCCTGAATTGAGCCCAACTTTTAGTAACCAGCATCCAGATGAGAAACGCAATTGAAAGACCGCAGATGATGTACCAAGCCATGCTGGCAACCTGGATAACCATTTTGACATCTTGCAAGTGGGCAACTTCACTTGGGGTGTAAACAGTTCCACCGGTGGAGTCTTTTAACTGCGTAAGGCTATTAATTCCCTGATTCGTGGTCAGGTAGCGCAGTGTTGCATCTGCAAGCCTGGTCCTCTCTGGCCGGGAATAGCCAAATGTATCCTCGGGAAAACCGATCAGCCCGTACTGAAAACCCGGGTAATTGAAGGAAAGCAAAGTCCTGACACCACCCATTAGGATGATAAAAGGCAAAAGTAGCGCGATAAAAACGGCAAAAATTTTACTTGGATTAGCTTTCAAGGTTACTCCATTTCTTCTTTGGTTAAATACTCCAGGACCATACGATTGGTGATGAACTCAATAGGAGCCAAATCGTCCGTAAAAACCATTTCATTCAGGTCAGCAGTTGATTTGCCTTCCAATGCCAACCCAATGGCTGAAAACAACAAGTGCTCCTGATCTTCAGATGCATAAACCATGCTACCCTGGTTGATGGCCAAATATTCCCAATCTGCGTTTTGATTTTTACAGGCAAATAGGATCGAATTCTGTGATTCTGGAAGGTCTACAACAAGAACTTTTGGGAATACCGTGTTCAAGGTGGAAGCCAGTGCATTTACAAGGCTGCGATCATCGCCACCCCTGCCAACGTTGATGGCAACAACACCGTTTGGGGTCAGTTTATTATTTAGGATCTTAAAGAATTCGGTAGTCACCATATGAGCCGGAATATAAGGTGGCCTATAGGCATCCACGCTAATGATGTCATAAGGACCGCTAAGTCTCTCCATTTCCCAACGGCCATCCCCCACGATAACCTGCAGATTCGGCAAATCCATGCCAAAAAAAGAACGACCAATTTTGACAATCTCCGGATCAATTTCAATACCATCAATCTCCGCTTGAGGAAGCGCGACACTCGCTTGCCTCGCGCTTGTTCCAGCTGCTAATCCGACCAAAGCTATGCGCTTAACATCTTCAATTTTAGCCCCTGGATTGAAAAAGAATCCGATCAAAGCCTGCGACCAAGGCCCAGCGTAATAATATTGATTTGGGTTATAAATCGAATGCATGCCCTGGCCTTCATTCAAGCGCAGAAATCGAAAATCACCATACTGCAAAACCTGAATATAGTTGTAGGCGGATTCTTTCTCGTAAATCAATCCCGTTGAGATCTTGTCGAATCCCTTGATACCTACAACTCCCAGGATGACAATTCCCAACCAAAGTAGACCGAAAATTAGAAGGTGTTTGAACTTTTTCTTCGACCAGAATATTCCCAGACCAATTAGCAGTATTATGCCGGCTGTAAAAATGAAGGTTCTGTAAGTACCTATAAATGGGATCAGGACGAGTACCGTCAAAAAGGTGCCAATAAATGAGCCCAAAGTGGAAATGGCAGATAGTGCACCAGAAACTTTGCCGGAGCTTTCACTTGACCTTATTGCCAATCTGAGGGCAAACGGCGTCACCATTCCCAACAAGGTTACAGGGATTATCAATAGAATTATCACACTCACGAATGTACCTGCCAATAAGCCGATATTGAGGGCATCAAAGGCATCTGCGGAGATTCTCAAAATCGGCCTGGCGATCATCGGCACTAATCCCGTACTGACGCCAGCACAAGCCAGAATAAAACCCAAAGTCTCCAGCTTTGGTGAAGCATCAGCCCACTTGCCCCCCAGCCAATTCCCCATTGTCAGGTAAACCAATATCAACCCAATGATGACTGCCCAAACCAGGTTGCTGGTGCCAAAAACATTCCCGAGTAACCGGGAAGCAGCAAACTCCAGCATCATTGTGCCCATACCTCCCAGGAAAACAATCAGCCCAAGTGAGCGTGGGAACAAATGTTCTTTGAAAAGCTTTCTATTTTTAGGCGTTAATTCTGTCATGGGTTAATTATAAAGCCCCAGTAAAGCAAAACACTCCCGAAGGAGTGTTCT
>DATIUL010000323.1:0-3295 GCA_035466865.1 Anaerolineaceae bacterium
CCTTGATATCTTCTTCAATTTCCCGATAGAGCTCAACTGTGCAAGATTGTCAGCAGCGCTGATGGCTCTCAGTTAGGTGAAGACAAGCTTCGAACCTCGCATCACTTTGCCAATGTCATGTTCAATGTGATGCGCGGGGGCATCTTTGCAGACCAGTATCAGATTGACACGTCTGACTTTGTTGACTACGTCTCCACGCACCTTAAGCAAGCACTCCAAACCCATGCTGACTTCTTCTCGGCCTTGCCGAAAAAAATCCACCTTTCCGAGCTGCTCGCCCTTGTTGATGCACAGCCTTCAGCCAATCTTGCCCGCCTTGCTTACACTTATCTCCCACTTACCTTCAGCCGCCGCCACGGAGACCCCAGCCGCCCCTGGAACAAGTTTGTCATCAACATAAAAAATGATGACGGTTCCATGCGTTACGACTATCAAGGTAATTGGCGCGATATTTTTCAAAATTGGGAAGCCCTGGCTTATTCCTATCCTGATTTTGTTGAAAGCATGATTTTTACTTTCCTGAGCGCCACCACCGCGGATGGATACAATCCCTACCGAATCAAGCGTTCAGGCTTGGAGTGGGAAAGCCCCGAACCAGGCAATCCTTGGGCTAACTTGGGTTATTGGAGTGACCATCAAATTATCTACCTGCTAAAGCTGATGGAGATCAGCTCTAATGTACACCCGGGCAGCTTGGATGCGTTTCTTAACCGTCCCATTCTCAGCTACGCTAACATTCCCTATTGCATTAAACCTTACTCTGATCTGATCAAAGACCCATACAACACCATTCATTTTGACCGTGCACTTGAGGATGAAATCCATAAGCGGGTTGAAGCTACGGGTACAGATGGCAAACTGCTCCGTCAGGCGGATGGCCAGGTTTTGCATCGCTCCCTCGCTGAAAAGCTGCTTACACTCCTGCTCGCCAAGTTAGTTAACTTTGTACCGGAGGGCGGCATCTGGATGAACACGCAGCGCCCAGAATGGAATGACGCGAATAACGCCCTGGTCGGTAAGGGGCTGTCAGTGGTTACGCTATGTTACCTGCGCCGCTATATTGTTTACTGCCGCGAATTGTTCAGCCAGGCCTCAATTACGAATCTGCACATCAGTGAGGAAATTGCTCAACTTTACTCACAGATTAAATCGATTCTGGAGCGCTTCCAAGCATACCTCACGCTTTCTTTTAATGATGGAGAGCGGCGCGCCATTATGGATGCGCTTGGCCAGGCAGGCAGCGACTATCGCCGGAAAATTTACCATGAGGGTTTCTCGGGCGCATTAACTGACCTTTCCAAAGATGATTTGCTGGCTTTTCTTGACCTGACGCAGTGTTACATCGAAGAGTCCCTCCTCGCCAACCAACGCCCAGACAATCTCTACCATAGCTATAACATCCTTCACCTGGCTGAAAACAGTGCCGCAGTAGGCCATCTGCAAGAAATGCTGGAAGGGCAGGTGGCAATCCTTTCATCAAAGATGCTCTCAGGTGATGAATCGCTGGCACTGCTGCAGAGCTTAAGGGGTAGTGCCCTTTATAGGGAGGATCAGAATACCTACATACTCTACCCGGATAAAACCCTGCCGGGCTTGCTTGCGAAAAACACTCTGACAGCAGATCAGGTGAAAGGCCTGCGCTTGCCGGCATTATTGGCAGACAATCTGGACAAAACATTGATTGTTCGGGACCTATTTGGCGCGTATCACTTTAGCGGCCAATTGCATAACGCTAAAGACGTGAACCGGGCTTTGCGGACACTTGCGGAAAAACCGCAATTTGCTGAGATCGTTGCGGTTGAGAGCGACAAAATTGCCACTCTCTTTGAGGAAGTATTCCAACACACGAAGTTCACCGGAAGATCGGGCACCTTCTTTGCCTATGAGGGCTTGGGTAGCGTTTACTGGCATATGGTTTCAAAATTACTATTGGCTACGCAAGAAACCGCTTTGCGACATCGCCATGAATCGGCCTCAGCAGGCCTGGTTGAAAAATACCACCAGATTAGCGCGGGCCTTGGTTTCAATAAAGCTCCTGCCGTTTTTGGCGCATTCCCCACTGACCCTTATTCCCACACCCCAAAAGGCCAGGGGGCGCGTCAGCCTGGCATGACAGGCTCGGTGAAAGAAGAGATTCTCGCAAGACAGGCGGAACTTGGATGGGCGATCGAAAATGGTTGCCTGAGCTTTAATGCCCTGCTTTTGGACCCAACGGAGTTGCTTTCCAAGCCGGCATCGTATAATTACCTGGACGTTAGAGGCATAAATCAAAACCTGGAACTGGCGGCTGGCTGTTTGGCTTATACAATTTGCCAGGTGCCGGTTATCGCGCAACTTGCGCCTGTGCCAGGTATCGAAGTCCATCTGACCGATGGGACTATCCTTAAAATCGATGGAGACCGACTGGATTCAGCCAACAGCCGTCATATCTTCCAAAGGGACGGAATTGTGCATCACCTGGTGGTTCATCTTTCAAACGCTTTGTTTCAAACACATTAGTAAGAATTAAGAGGGTTAAAATGACAAAAGTAGAAGCAGTATTTCCGGATAATTTTATTTGGGGCGCAGCCACAGCCGCTTATCAAATTGAAGGCGCTTGGGCTGAAGATGGCAAAGGTGAGTCTATCTGGGATCGCTTTGCGCATACCCCTGGCAAGGTCCGCAATGGCGACAGCGGCGATACCGCAAGCGACCACTATCATCACTGGCAGGAAGATATCGCCCTGATGAAGTCAATAGGTTTGAAGTCGTACAGGCTATCTTTGGCCTGGTCAAGAATTCTCCCCAACGGGCGGGGGAAGGTAAATCAGGCTGGGCTTGATTTCTACGACAGGTTGATTGATGGCTTGCTGGAGGCTGGCATTAGCCCTCTGGTAACTTTGTTCCATTGGGATCTGCCCCAGGCACTCCAGGATGAAGGGGGTTTTGCAGCCCGCTCAACCGCTGAAGCCTTTGTGGAATACGCGGATCTGACCACCCGCCGCCTGGGGGATCGCGTAAAGCATTGGGTAACGCATAATGAACCCTCTGTGTATGCCTTTGTGGGCCATTTGTTTGGTGCACACGCGCCGGGGCTAAAAGACCCTAATATTGCCTTGCGGGTCGCCCACCACCTGTTGCTCTCGCATGGTTGGAGCGTCCCAGTAATCCGAGCCAACAGCCCGGCAGCGGAAGTTGGCATCGCGATAAATGTGAATTACAACCAACCAGCTTCGCCAAGCCCTTACGACTACAAGGTTTGGCAGAATGAATTTGGGATGTGGACCCGTTGGTTCCTGGACCCGCTCTACGGACG
>DATIUL010000324.1:0-2588 GCA_035466865.1 Anaerolineaceae bacterium
TTGGCGTGATGCAACAAAGGTGCTTTGTCCGCAAAGGCTTCAACAACCACCAATACAATTAACACGCCAATCGCCCACCAGCTGGTAAGTGCATCCCAGGGTTTTGCCAATTGAATGAGGCCGGTGAACCTCCCAAGCAGCGAAACGATCAGAAGTGGAATATAGGCATTTAGGCCCGCCGAAAACGAGAGCCCAAACGCGCCAAGGATACCAAGAATTGTGCTTTCCATAGATCTTTCTGTTTGTTAATTGGCTTAATTATAGCAAAGGCGGGAAAAGCAACCGTAGATAATCACAGGTTTATTGGCAACAGAGTTCCAGTTATTAAGAAGCGCAGGTAGGCAAAGCCCCCAAGCTGTAAAGTCATCAGTAAAAAACCTATTGATAACGCCAAGTATAAAGCCCATCGGCTATTTACCTTTGACTGTCCGAACAGCAGCAAGCCGGCTGGAACAGTGTAGATCAGCGTTAACATCACCACCACACCCACAGTGCTAAAGATCATCAAAAGCTGTTTCAGCAGTGCGGGACCCCACAAAACCAGGCTTCCCGTAAACAGGGCAGCCAAAACCATCGCCAAAAAGTATCGACCCTGCCTGAAAATCTTGGAATCGAGGGCATTTTTCCAAACGGCCTGCGTAAAGGCCACTACCAACAAAGAACCCATTGCCATGCCCATTCCCAACCCGGTTGCCAACCGCAGCCAGTTTTGGGAAGGGTAGACCTGTCTGAAACCTGGCAGAAGTCCAATAGCCGAATTGATACCATCCAGAGCAAAACTCAGAAAGAAAATGGCAAAGATAATCCAAACCCAAAGCGGCGGAAAACTACTGCGTTTGCCTTGCAGCCAGGTAAACCCAAGGCCAAGCAGAGAGCCCAGGTACATCCCTGTGCAACGTGCGCAAAGCGGAAACTGATTTCCGGCCTCAAAGAAAGAATGGCTGGGAATTTGGTGGCAAACCGCGTAACCGATCAGGCGCAACTTTGCCCAAAAGCCCGGTGGAGTGAGGGCAATCCAAAAACCAAGCGCAAGGGCAATCAGTATTCCCACAAGGATTGGCCAAAACCTGCCGTGTTTAGGCTTGAATATGGTTTTGGTATCATTCGCGGGGCTTTCGCCCCGCGGTTCCGAAGAGATCATTTAGTTTCTTCGTAGAGTTCCGAGTGAACCGTCTTGAGCCAATCAATGATTTCGATGTGCTGAGGGCATAGCCCTTCGCATTGGCCACATTCCACGCATTGGTCCGCCCTGTTTTCTGGTTGGATGTGGTGATTGTAGGCAAAGAGGGATTGTTCTTTTTTCTCGTAGGCTTTGCCATTATTGAATATCTCAAAAATATCCGGTATGGCAACGCCTGAGGGGCAGGGCATACAGTACTCACAATGCGTGCAGGGAATAGGCATGAGGCCCTTGTAAGCTTCCTGGGCAGCATCCAAAACCGCGAGTTCCTTTGTGGTGAGCGTATTTGACCCGCTTTGGGAGGCGGTGGCAATGTTCTGCTTGACCTGTTCCATGTTGCTCATGCCTGAAAGCACGGGAGAAACCTCGGGCTGATTCCAAAGCCACTGAAGCGCCCACTGGGCAGGCGTCCAATCCTTTCCACTTGCATCAAACACAGCCTGTACAGCGGGAGGTTGCGGGTCCAGGGCTAATTTTCCGCCGCGAAGCGGTTCCATAACCACAACACCCAAGCCCTTGGCAGCGGCAGCCCTCAGGCCCTTAAGCCCGGCCTGATACTGAACATCCATATAGTTGTATTGAATCTGGCAGAAATCCCAGGCGTCATAGCCATTCAAAATGGTATCAAAAGCCTGGTATCTGTCGTGAAAGGAAAACCCGAGATTGCGTATTGAACCTTCAGCTAGTTTTTTCTCCGCCCAGTCAAAAACCTTGAGCTTGAGATAATTCTCCCAGTGGTGAATATTTAAAGCATGCAGAAGGTAAAAATCGATATGGTCCGTCTGCAGTTTTTGCAGCTGCAAGTCGAGGTACCGCTGCATGTCATCCTGGGAATTGATCAACCACGAGGGCAGCTTGGTGGCCAGATAGGTCTTATCCCGGTAACCATCCCGCAGGGCTTCTCCCACCACGATTTCGCTGGTTTCCTGATGATATGGCCAGGCTGTATCCACATAGTTGACACCCTGGTCAAGGGCGTAACGGATCATGCCTATGGCTTCGTCTTTGTCGATCTTGCCATAATCATCATCAAGAATGGGAAAGCGCATGCAGCCAAAGCCCAATGCGGAAACTTGAATGTCTTTTTTACCAAATGAACGATATTTCATCAATAATCCTTTCTCTATCAGCCTCTATTTTAAACGATAATTACGCTAAGTTCTTAAAAGAACCATTCCACAAGATAAGAAGATTATTTGTTCCCAGTGACTATTCCCGTTACAATAAATATATGAGTCCAGAGAAAAACAACACATCTACGCCCAGCCCGGAAAAAGCGCCTGCCGCAGAGCAGGAAAAACCTGAAAACCAGGCCTCGCCAAGATGGCCAACGGGTTTCAAGTTGATCATTGCCCTCTTAATCATCGTGGGCTTCTTTATCTTGCTCTTTTACTTCAAAGAGTACGTC
>DATIUL010000325.1:0-3048 GCA_035466865.1 Anaerolineaceae bacterium
GTCCAACGGAAACAATAACTTCTTCAGCCGGAGTCAGAACGGTTACCTTGTTGCCAAGGTTCAGATCTGCAACGGTGATTTCATCTTCCGGTGTAAGCAACTTGGTCAAATCGACTTCAATACGTTCGGGCAGGTCAGATGGGAAGGCTTCAACTTCAACGCGTTCCACACCCTGGTTAATGATGTACTCGCCCAGTTTGATGACCGGTGCTTCACCCACAAGGTGAAGGTCGATGACTGCCTTGAATTTTTCGGTCATGGAGATGGCCAGAAAATCCACATGCAGGGGGCGGCTGTAAATGACATCACGCTGGATATCGCGGATAATGGCTTTGTGCAGCACACCATCGATATCGATGTTGATGACGCTGGAACCAGTCAGTTTGCCGAGTTTTAGACCAACTTCATGGGCTTCCATTTGAATGGGGAAAGCCTCGAGATGACGGCCATAGATGACTCCTGGCAATTTGCCTGCGTGGCGCAACTGGGCAACTTGCTTGCCGAGAACGGTGCGCTTTTCAGCTTTGATAGTTACTTCTGCTTTTTTGCTTGTCATGTTTTAATCCTTTCGGGTGCCTCTGACCCCAGCGGGGCTACCTTCACCCTTTGTATTTCCGGAGAAATTTCCGGCGAGGTCAAATTCTATGGCAGAAGCAGTTCCCCGTCAAGCGTTTGTTCAGATTCTACGCTTGGAATTCCGAAACCTCGAACTTTTTCTCTCACACAATTTTTAATATGGGATGAATTCCCGATGTCTTTTCACAAACAAATTTGGTAACAGAACAACTGAACGGGCAGGTTATCATATTTCTTGCATGTTCTTGGTCCCGCATAGTGGTTGTTACCTCATAGCATCCGTTTGCTCTACTGTTTCAGGATGTGGCAGATCCAAAGCAATTTTTACTACAACCGGGCAGGCTCGATTTCCTGTCCGGTTGGGTAAAAAACCAATGTTAATTCTGGAACAAGACCGTAAAACCTGCCTGGTTGTCAAAATGTGTACCAATATTGTCGTTGACCGCCAGGAATAGCAACCCTGCTTCAGGGGCAATAAAGCTTGAAGCATCGCCAATCAGGAATGGCTCGCCAAACTCACCTACTTTACCCACCAATGCGCCATAAGGTGCACCAAAAAGATTACAGTCCATGGGTGGAGAGTGATAAAGGTCGCAAGTCAAATTCCATGTTTGTCCAGCAGGTCCGCTTTTCGATTCAGGGTACTCATGAAGCGGCCCGGTAATTGCCATTCCATTGGCTTTGATATTGTAGGTTTGCCCATCTTCCAGCATTATGCCGCTTTCATTCCATTCAACATCCGCCCAAACACGGATGGGAATGGTTTTTGCCTGTACAGCGGACAATGGTGAGATGACAAGCAAAAACAGACACAAGACAGCAAATAATTTGAAAAGTCTCATTAGTTTCTCCTTTCTTACAGATAGTTTAGACGTCTTAATAGCTTGATAACGTGCAGATACCCAGTCAGAAGCCCCAACCAAATCTTTTTGGTCAGCAGGATAGAAAAAATGCAGGCGATGCCCTTTTGGTTGAAAAAGGTTCGAAAGCTCTTATGGATATGGACAAATGTAGTATACGATAATTATGTCCGGATTTTGCATGAGATCAGGAAATACTCTACAGGTTCGAGATGAGTGTAGAAGTTAGGGTTGGCGCGTCACTATCGTCAATTAATTTTCACCTCAGCTATAGGAATCGCACAATTATGCTTAACTGTCATCACAGAAGTTTTCGGACAAGTTGAATTAATCACAGTGCCATGGCCTTGCTTTAAGCTAACATCAGGAAAATGGGAAAGTCATGTTGAGGCTAAAATGGGTGCTGAATCTGAATCGTGGAGGCCGGGCGAAATGAATCACCCGGCCTCCAATTCAGAATTTTTGAGGTTCTGGTCTGCTATCCTGATTTCTTCACAGTATTGGCTGGTTCAAGAGTCGCAGGCGTTTCAGCTGCGGAGAGACGTTCTGAGGGTTTTTCCTTTAGACTTTTGAGAATCTCTTCTCTTATCAATCTGGATTCCTCGCTTGGCTCGCGCTTGGTATCATTCAGTTGCACATTCAGCTTATCTGATAGCAGCAGCGTGAGCAAACCTTCCATGACATTGCCATTTGAACCATTTCCATTTTCGCCGCCACCATTGACGACAACCCTGGGGACCACGTCCACTCGGGCAGTTTGGATGGCTTCGGCAAAGCGGTTCATAACTTCCTGCGTAACTTGGTATTGTGGGCCGCCATACGCTTCCACCTGTTCTTCGGTGGCTATGGCCCGGGCAATACCTGTGCGAGCAATCTTTTCAGCCTCAGCTTCAGCGAGTGCCCGGATCTGGGCAGCCTGTTGCAAAGCCTGCATATAGTCGGCTTTACCACGGTTTGAGAGAACGGTAATGTTGAGCTCAGATTCTGTAATGTTTTTCTGTTGTTCAGTACGGGACTGGGCTTCGCGCAGTTCGCGTTCCTTGAAAGCGGCATCCTGCTGCTTCTGGTAAGTTTCAATCTGCTCAACAGCAATCTGGCGAGAACGCAGTTGGTTGAGGATAATTTCAATATTCTTATCCTCACCACGTGTTGTTGGTGTGCCAATCAGCACTTCTTCCAGCTCGAGGTTGTAGTGCGCAAATTTTTCTTTCATTTCGTGGCTGGCTAAGTTCTGAATCTCATTACGTTCATGAATCAACTCGATCAAGGTGCGCATCTGGCCGATATTTTTGAAGTACGCGGAAACCATTGGGTCCAGGGTTTGTTCCACTAATTTTTTGACATCGCCAAAGCGCTGCACCACCAGTGGGGCTTTCTGATAGTCGATGTGGATGACCACGGAAAGCGGCAGAGAAGGCTCAAAAGCATCCTTGGTGATCAGGCTGACTTCGGAGAGGTTGTCATCCAAATGATGCGAGCCTGCTTCGTCCTTGATCCATTTCAGGATGATGTTGGTAGTTGGAACGGAGACAACTTTCCCAGCATAAGTATTAAAGGCATACTTACCAGGCAGCAGTGGCGTAGACCAGACACCGCGTGAGCCTTGTTGCAC
>DATIUL010000326.1:0-4802 GCA_035466865.1 Anaerolineaceae bacterium
GCTTTTTGAGCTTGTTTGGCTGAAACCACAAAAAGATCCGGCTGACTGCCAAGGATTTTTATCGCGTTTTCGAGCACAAAAGCTTTGACTTCTTCAATTGCGCTTTGATCATCGAGGATATCTGATTTATTGATGACAAAAGTGACCTTTTTACCCCACCCCAAGATTTTCTGCAGGAAGAGGCGCTCGCTTTCGGTCATTGGGCGGTCGGCAGAAGTGGCAAAGAGCACCAGGTCTGAGCGGGGGACGAAATCATTGGTCAGTTTTTCGTGTTCACGAATAATGGCGTTTGTGCCAGGAGAGTCGACAATGTTAAGAACTTTCAAGAGCGGCAATGGGTAGCTGTAGATGCTAAAACCTGGGTCCACAAGTTCTTCGCTGGGCTCTGTGCCATAACGCACGAGTGTGACCCGAGCCGTGGTAGGAGTGACGCCCTCTTTAAGTGCAGGCACGCCGAGAAGGGCATTAATGATGGCGCTCTTGCCGGCATTGAATTCACCGACGATAACCAACAGGAAAAGTTCGTCCAGTTGGGTGATGGCATTTTGCAGTGTCTGGATGGATTCTGAAGGCAGACTCAAATCAGTCAACTGAAGTAAAGAATCCTGAAGTAGTTGTTTTTCTTTCTGGATGAAGAGGTATTGGGCGTTGCTCAGTAGTTTTTGTTGCATGATTGGCTCCCGCCTTCCTGGTAAGAAAGCAAGTTCTAATTATACCGTCGCTATCAACGGTGGAATTTAACTAGAAGGTATAAGGGGGCTCCTGTAGACGCGCGACTACCTGTTTCTACAACAATCAAACGAGATGGAATTTGTTTCGCCAGACTTATTAAGCGTCCATGCTCAAGCCGCCGGTGGATTCCATCCAATCCACAACGCAAGTGACGGCTTTTGGGATGTCATTGTCCGAAATATCCACTTTAAGGATAGGCAGTCTTGATTGATTGACCAGGTCTTCCATGAGGGTTTGCTCGCGGATGAAAGTTTGCAGGTCGTTATATTGGGAGGGATTGCCGCTGACCTTCAGACGTTCCTGGCGGGCGATTTCAAAGGATTCAGGCGACCGGTGGCAGAATACCAGGCGAAAATTGATGGCGTTCAGGCGCTCTTCCAGCCAGGCAAAGTCGGGGGCTTTGCCGTAGGTTTGCAGTTGATAGGCTTGTGTGGAGATGTGGAAGCGGTCCACAATCCATGAGTAATATTTTTGGAGTTCAAACAAGCGCACCCAGGTTTGGTAGGTCTCCATTGCCAGGGCTTCTTCGTCGGGTTGGTAGTTGATGAGGCCCCGCCCCCAGGGGAAGTTGGTGAAGGCGCACCATTCGGCGGAGACAAGCGGCGAATGGTAGCGATATTTGCGGGGGCCTACAAAGCGGGGATGCTCATTCAACTCAAAGGCAATTTCAGTTTTGAAGGTCAATCGCGTGCCTTCGACGATCACTTTAGGGGTGAGTTTTTTGCCCATGGGTACTCCTCGATTTCTTAAAATTGATTTTATCATTCGAATTAAGTTTCCCAATTCTGATTAATTTAACAGTCTCCTTTTAAGCGCAAATCCTGCTGAAAACCAGGAAAAGGAAGGTATATTTAAGCGCATTGTCCCTGAAAGGTTGACTCGCACAAACATGAAAAAGCCAGATACAAAACTTGAAGCTCAACAAAAAACCGGTTACATTTTTGCCTCGATTGCCACTTTCTGCCTGGCATTAACCGCCATTTTCATCAGAGAATTGTCCGTAACCTATAAAATACCGTCGCTCGTGATCGCTTTCTGGCGCAATCTGCTTGCCATCAGCATACTTTTCGTCTTTTTATTGATCTTCAAGCGCGATCTTTTGAAACTTGAGCGTGTGCATTTACCTTTTATGATGCTATTTGGTTTAGGTGTTGTGCTTTTTAACCTTTTTTGGACGCTTTCTGTTGTAGCCAACGGTCCATCGATTGCCACGGTAATCGCATACAGCTCAGTACCCTTCACTGCTTTGATGGCTTACTGGTTCATGCGGGAGTCGGTTCGTTTGCCAAAAATTATTGCCATTGTGATTACCCTGATCGGCTGTGCCATGGTCAGCCTGACAACTACTTCGATCAAGTTGAATATGGGAGGCCTGCTGATAGGGCTTCTCTCCGGTTTGACCTATGCAACCTACACCCTCTTGTCGAGAAAAGCAGGACAAAAAGGTATCAACCCCTGGACGGCTTTCATCTATAGCTTTTTCTTTGGTACGCTCTTTATGGGACTGGTAAATTTGTTTCCCCTCAAATTTATTCCCGGGCAAGCTGCCACCCCAAGCGCGATGATTTTGAGTTTGCCAGCCATGGGTTGGGTTTTACTGGTCGGTTTGGCTGTAATCTCCACCATTATCGGATTTGGAGCCTACAATACCAGCCTTGTGCACCTGCCAGCCAGTACAGCAAACATGGTTCTTACACTGGAACCCATCATTACTGCCGTGTTTGCTTTTTTCCTGTTTAATGAGCGCCTCTCTGGCACACAACTTTTTGGGGGATTGTTGGTGGTTGCGGCGGTTTTATGGATCAGATGGTATGAAGGCCAAATGGCCTCCAGGCAGAAGTTAAAACTAGCATCAAACAATTGAAGTCGGAGTGCCAAGTGAGTGGAAAAAGTAAGTGCCTGAAAAAACTCAGGCACTTTTAATTTTAAGTAATCAGGATTTATATAGAAATTACTGCAAGCGGGTAATCAAAACCCAGACAAGCATGCCGACACTGAGCAAGAACATAACCAGCGGGAATATCTGTAAGGGTATTCTGCGTAAACTGGCTTTTGGCAATTTGGTCAGTGCAAAGGCCCGAAATTCCTCAGCCTCCTGAGTGTTGGCAAAGTTGCGCTTGGGCAGCACCTGGTAAGCACCGCGATTGGCAGCAGACATCAGCAAGTAGGACTGATCGGTCTCAAACATATCTTTGAAAATGGTCCAGGGGATTGGTTTTCCACTGGTACTGCGGGTGTCCAACATGCCTTTATCGTCGATGGTCAGGCTGCCTAATTCTGCCAATGAAGGCTCAGAAGCCAATTTGGCGGCCAAACGCTGGGGGTTGATGTAGAGGCCGTTGATCAACATAAAAACAGCCACAAGGATAAGGCCAACGGACCAGAGCATATTGAAATCGCTTTGTTTTGCACCGCCAACCAGAGACATCATCAAAACTGCCCCCATGATAACAATAAACATGCCCATGGTAGCCCAGGTCATCCAGTTGATCTTATTAATATGCTGGAGAGCATCCAGGAAGTCTTCTTTTTTCGTGCTTATGCTGATGGTATAGCGTTTGCTATTGGAATTTTCTGGTTCTGTGGGGAGCTGCACTTCAACGGCACCAGCATCAACCCAGTCAGGCTCAGTTACAGCCTGGTTTTCAATATCTTTCACTTCCTCAACCTTGGGTTCGACAGGGTCGAGCGATCCATTATCAACAGGTGTTTGTTCCATGATTAATTCTCCTCGTAATAATTATCTCATAATCGCAATGGTTTGCGCGCAACAAGGAATGGCGCGGTCGTTATCAGGCATCACTCCGAGGCATTAACCCGCAAAGGCGTGAATGGTCTCGATGACGTACGCAAGTTCGCTTTCCATGAGGTCATAGTAGAGGGGCAGGCGCACAAGACGGTCGCTGATATCTTCCGTGACCGGGCAATCCCCCGGCTTACCGCCAAAGGTCAAACCCATATCTGAAAGATGCAGCGGCAGGTAGTGGAAGACACAGAGAACATTTTGGGATTTCATCCATTGGATGAAGCGGGTGCGCGTGTCGAGGTCAGGCATGAGCAGGTAAAACATATGAGAGGGTTCTTCGCAGTATTCTGGAACATAAGGCAGCGTGGCCCCCAGTTTTTCAGCCCAGGTTGCCAGTTCAGAGCGATAAGTAGTGCAAATGGATTTGCGTTTGGCCTGAATTTTGGAGCCAGCCTCAAGCTGGGCGCAGAGCAAGGCGGCCACTAACTCAGAAGGCAAATAACTGGAGCCAACATCCACCCAGGTGTACTTATCCACCTGGCCACGGAAGAAGCGGCTGCGGTTGGTGCCTTTTTCCCGGATGATTTCAGCCCGGTCGTTGTAGATGGGGTCGTTGATCAGCAAAGCACCGCCTTCGCCGGAGCTCACATTCTTGGTCTCGTGGAAACTTTGAGTGGCCAAAGCACCGAAGGTGCCAAGGTTTTTGCCCTTGTATTTGGCGAAGAGGCCGTGAGCGTTATCCTCAACGACGGGAATATTGTGTTTCAGGGCAACTGCATTAATTACATCCATCTCACAGCCGACGCCGGCATAATGTACTACAAAGATGGCTTTGGTACGCGGGGTAATCAGGGCTTCCAGTTGGGTTTCATCAATGTTCAGCGTATCAGGCCGGATATCGATGAAGATCGGTTTGGCTCCGCGCAGCACAAAGGCGTTGACGGTGGAAACAAAAGTAAAGGAGGGCACAATAACCTCATCACCAGGTTTGAGATCGAGCAGGATGGCTGCCATCTCCAAGGCGTGGGTGCAGTTGGTGGTGAGTAAGGCTTTTGGGGCACCGGTGATTTGCTGAATGAGGGTGTGGCAGCGTTTGGTGAATGGGCCGTCCCCGGAGAGATGGCCGGATTTTAGCGCCTCGCTGACGTAGGCTTCAGACTCGGGGATGTAGGCAGGTTTGTTAAAAGGAATTAGATAAGGGATCATTTTGCGGCCTCATTCGTACCATTTGTGGAACCAGGTTTGGATGGATTTTATTCTAAATCCACATTTTTCGTAGAGTTGGATGGCTATTGTGTTGCGTCCTTGCGTCACAACCTCCACT
>DATIUL010000327.1:0-4390 GCA_035466865.1 Anaerolineaceae bacterium
CCTGGGTACGGACAGTCTCAACTACCTGTTTTGCCAGGTGAGCAGTGCTGAAATAAAGGTTCACATAGCCTTTGATGGCTTCAACCCTGCTGATGCCGGGAATGTGCGCGACCGCGGAGACAAAAGCTTCCCCCAGGCGCTGGGCATGCAGTGGAACGGGGTCAACCCGGTTTTTATCAGCCGCGGCAATGGGAAAAAACGGGATTGCCAAACCCCACTCCCCTGAAAACGGCAAATCCCGCCAATTTAGGGGGGCATTTTCCAGCTTATGCTCTACGGTGAAGCGGGTAAACTCTTTACGAATCAGATCTTTTTCATGGTCAAACATGCTGCATACTCCTCATCAGGCTCAAAAGATTATAACATTGCCAATCCCCAGAATATGGCTGGAATAAGGCTTGGTCGAGCCGCTGGGAGGCAACTTAATACGCAAAAACGGGAGCCGAAGGCTCCCGTTAGGATGCATAATAAAGGAGAATACCTAGTCTGTTAGCGCGTTGAAGCGGGCCATCAGACGAGATTTACGCCGGGCGACATTGTTCTTATGAAGAACGCCCTTGGTTGCAGCATGGTCCAGGGTTTTGATCGCTGCCATTACTTCGGCTTTTGATTCTTCCTGCTTGCCAGATTTGAGGCTGACGAGAGCTTTGCGGACCATAGTGCGGGCTGAGCCGCGATAGACACGATTGCGCTTGCGAGCGGCATCGTTCTGCTTGTTGCGTTTAATCTGTGACTTAATGTTTGCCAAATCTTCCTCCAAATACTTTCTTATTGCACGAACCTTTATTTTACAGGTTTTTTAGGAAATGTCCAGCCTTGAAAGGACCAAGTTGAGAATTGGTCCGTTTTTATTGCTATAAGGCAGTAATTCTTCCCAATTATACATGCCACTTATAATTATGCCAATTGAGGTGCGTATGCAAACTTTCATCGTCGGTGGAACAGGATTTCTGGGTTATTACACGGTAAGGGAGTTGCTATCGCGGGGACATACGGTTGCCACCATCGCATTACCTCCTGCACCACCTGAAGGCGTGCTACCCAATTCGGTAAAGGTGACGCTGGCGAACCTTAACACAATGCCAGATGAAGACGTTTTGAAAATGCTTTCCGGTGTGGAAGGACTGATTTTTGCAGCCGGTGTTGATGATCGCATCGTACCGAAATCCCCCGCCTGGGATTTCTTTTACCAGGGCAATGTGGTCCCTACCCGCCGTATAACGCGATTGGCAAAAGAAGCCGGAGTAAGGCGTATGGTCATATTCAGCTCTTACTTTGTGGCCTTCAACCGTATGTGGCCAGAGCTGAAAATGGCAGAAGTCCACCCCTACGTGCGCAGCCGGATTGCCCAGATCGAAGCAGCCAAACAAGAAGCGGGAGATGACCTTTCGGTTAGCTTTCTGCTGTTGCCATATATCTTTGGCTCAACACCCGGCCGTGTGCCGCTTTGGAAACCGCTAATCGCATATTTGAATAGCGCGCTCCCAGTCGTTTTCTACCCCAAAGGAGGCTGCGCCATGGTTTCAGCCCGCGAGGTGGCCTGCGCGGCTGTGAGGGCACTTGAAGCTGGCGAAAATGCTGCCGAATATGAAATTGCCTCCGATAACCTGAGCTGGCATGAATGGTTAACGCGGTTGATGACTCTTCTGGGAAAGCAGAAGCCGATCTGGACCGTACCTGATTGGATGGTGCGCCTGGGTGCCCGCCTGGTGACAGCTATGCACCATCGCAAAGGCAAGGAAAGCGGCCTGGACCTGGTTGAGTACATAAAAGTGCAAACCCGGATGGGCTTTTTGGATACAGAGAAGACCAGAAAAGCCCTGGGATACGCGAAAGGCGATTTGGATTTGGCACTTGAAGAGACGGTTAAAGCCTGCCAGTAACAGCTCTAATTGAAAACAAGTAGAGAAGATCCAATTAGGGAAGCAGGCTAGTATCAGAGGATGTAGGCAATTCGGGCATTTTTTCAGCAGAAGGAAGCCCCAGTAGCTCTGCAAGTGCAACCCGCATGGCAACACGGTCGTCCCAGGGGTACTCTATCAAGCCGAAGCACATGGATTGCTCGTGCCCCTTCCCGCAGGAAATCACCAGATCACCTGGCCTGGCCAATGAAAGTGCTTTGCGGATGGCATCCGGACGGTCAGCAATGCGCCAGAAATTGGCGGGGGCATCATCACCCTCCGGGTTGTAGGTATCCCTGCCCTCCACCCCACCGACTGAGAGCGCGGCCTCAGCCATATCCTGCAGGATGGCATCCAAAGATTCTGTACGGGGGTCTTCGGCGGTCAAGATGGTCAAATCTGCCCTGCGGATGGCAACCATGGGCATCATTTTCCGTTTTTCCCGGTCGCGCAAGCCTGCAGAACCAAAGACGGCGATTACCCGCCCCTTGGTCTGGTTGCGGGCTGAGGTCAAAGCCACATCCAATGCATTGGGGGTATGGGCAAAATCAACAATTGACTGGAAGGTTTGCCCCAAATCAATTTTTTCCATGCGGCCGGCCACGCCATGCATGCTTGCCAGGGTTTCCAGGGCGACTTCAACCGGAATTTCCAGGCCGATGCAAGCCACGGAAATGGCTGCCAAGGCGTTGGAAACGTTGAAAGCCCCCACCAGGTGCGTCCGCACCGGATAAGTTCGGTCACCCCAATGGCAGGTAAACCGCAGTTCGTTGGGCGTGTCTTCAATCTGGTCTGCCCATAACTCAGCTTCGTTTACGCGACTGTAAGCGGTTTGTGACTTCGGCGAAACGCGTTTGAGATATGCGTAAGATTCATCATCTTTGTTGAGGACAGCCAGGCGGATATTACCAATTTCCTTGGCTGGGGTCTGGGAAAGCATCTCAAAGAGAATTCCCTTTGCCTGCAGGTAATTTTGATAATTGCCGTGATAATCCAGATGCTCGTGGGTAACATTTGTTACTGCCGCGATGTCAAAATCACAGGCAATTACCCTGCCCTGATGGAGGCCGTGAGAAGTGGTTTCGAGAACGCAATACTCAATCCCCCTGGCGACCATTTCCCCCAGGTAAGCCTGGATATCCGGCGCGTCCGGCGTGGTGACATGGAAACCAGTATCCAGCACTTCATCCCCGATCACAGCGTTGATGGTGGAGACCATGCCCACTTTTTTGCCGGCATGCCGCAGGATTTCGTAAACCATTGTGGAAGTGGTGGTTTTGCCATCCGTACCAGTTACCCCGATCATTCGCAATTGGCGGGCAGGAAAGCCATGCAAGCCAGCCGCGAGATAGGCCAGGATGGTGTGCATGTCGCCTTTCACCTGCAAGTAAGGCAAAGCCAAACCGGCCGGTTTGGGGCGGTCTGAGATAACCAGGACGCCACCAGCCTTCTGAACCTGTTCCAAAAAGTTCAAGCCGTCATTTGAGCTGCCTTTGATGGCCACGAAAGCGTAGCCCGGTTCTACTTTATGGTGGTCAGCAACAATACCGCAGATTTTGACCCCGGGAATGCGGCCATAATACGCAAAAGGCAATTGTTTTAGCAGCCTCGAAATTCGGATTGGTTTTGGAGCGTAGGGTTTGGGTTCTCTCATCGATTTTTATCAGACTCAACCGTATCGTTTGGTTTTGGTTTGATGGCTCCCAAAAAGATGCAAGCTATTCCGGTAATCGAAAGGACAAATGCCGAAAAGAGAACTTGTTGAAAATCCATCTGTAGAAAAAGATAGGCCTGATTTTTAAAATATTCAGAAGTCGGAGGTAGTAGCGCGACGGCAAAGAAGTAGAGCCCTCCAATAACGGCCATAATGCCGACATACAATGTGAATTTGAGAAAACCCGGTCTTTTCATTTTTGCCACGTCAATCCAAGATATCCCAACACTATCAAAGCCATCAAAATTGCGGCTATTGGTCGGTTATTTGATTTTAGCGCAAAGTAGATTGCAGCGTTTAAAATTAGCTCCAATAAGAGAATCGTGCCTATGATCTTAGGCGTAAAGAGTACCATTTTCTTTTTTGTTTTCAAATCTGGATCTGTGCTCATACCCTTAACCTGTCCTCAACCAGGACCAAACCGTGGCAGCTACAGCGACGAACAGAACGACGATCAGGTCGTATATCAAAAGCCTCTTGAATACACCGCCTTCCTTACCAACCAAGCCGATGGTTGAACAGCCAACAATTACTTTGGCCGGGGCCATGACACTGCCAATTGAAGCCCCCGCGGTCTGGGCAGCCAGCATCAGGGGCACGGAGAGCTTCAGGATCGAAGCGGCTTCCATATGCAACGGTGCAAAAAGGACGTTGGAATTATTGTTGGAACCCGTCAGGAAAGCCCCGAGCATACCGATAAATGGGACGATAGCCGGGAATAAATAACGATTGAAGGCCGCGCCAAGGCCCCGTGCCAGTAGACTCGTCATCCCAG
>DATIUL010000328.1:0-1968 GCA_035466865.1 Anaerolineaceae bacterium
AAAGACTTCCATATGTTCCAGATTGAGTACAAGCGAATATCAAAATATAAAAGCACGGGTCTTGGTTATGACATCCGGTATATTCGCAACAAATGATTGCAAAATTAAGGAGAACTTGCATTTTGGTTATCAGATGCCAAACTGGCATTTGGAAAAAAATAAAAGGAGAGAAAAAATGAATAGATTTGGCAAGGTTTTTAGTTTCTTCATCGTCTTATTCATGTTGGCCACCGTAATGGCAGGATGCACCCCAACACCTGCTGCTACTGAAGCCCCCGCTACTAAAGCCCCCGTTGTCGCAACCGAGGCTGGAGCGGCCGTAGAGGCTACTGCAGCACCGGTCGAAGCAGGCCCGTATCTCGCCCCCAAAATCACTGTCGCCGTGCAAGGTGATCCCTCCAACTTGGGACCATTCGTTGGCATGAGCTTGGGACGTATTGGTGTCCTCACAACGATGTATGAGTACCTGTTTTATCAGGTTGGGCCAGAGCTGACCCCTTATATCGCCAAGGGCTATGAAAAGGTGGCAGATAATACCTACGACGTGACCATTTTTGAAAATATCACCGATAGCGCTGGAAACCACGTCACTGCTGCGGATGTCGCTTCCTCATACACAACGGCCATGGGCTTGGGTAATCTTCAGCCCTTGGGGGATCTTGCATCAGTTACCGCCAAGAGTGATTATGTTGCGGAATTCGTAACTAAAACTGACTTGGGCAATGGACTCAAGAAAGTACTTACAGAGTGCCCGATCGTCAGCCAGAAAGCTTACGAAGCCAGTGCAGATCAAATGGCCACTAAGCCAATCACCACTGCCGCCTATAAATTAACGGAGTACATCCCAGGCTCCAGCCTGACTTTTGAACGTCGTGCTGATTACTGGCAGACAGACTCAACTATGCGCCCTGTTGTTACCAAAGCCAATGTTCAGATAGCGGTATTCCAGATTATTGCGGAACCCTCTCAACATACGATTGCCCTTCAAACCGGTGCAGCTGACATTTCTGCTGCTGTTCCTGGAAGCGACGTTCCCTTATTCGAAGGTCAGCCAGGATTTTCTGTTATTCGAAAAATGGATAATCTAACCAATTTGTTGGCATACAACGGTTCCGAAGGGCATGTACTAAATAATAAAGATTTACGCATGGCCTTGTCTTATGCAATTAACCGGCAAGCCCTGTGTGATGCAGTATCACCAGGTGCGTGTTATCCATCCCACGAAATTGGCAATCCTAATTTCATTGGCTACCTGGCCAAATGGGACACCGAACCCTACTATGAATATGACCTTGCCAAAGCAAAAGAATTTTTTGCCGCCTCTGGTGCACCTGCGGATTTGTCTCTCACATTATTGGCAACGAGCCAACCTCCCTCTACAGGGCTGGTTTGCCAGGTTATCCAAGCCCAATTAGCTGAACTTGGTATTAATGTAAATATCGTTCAGGTGGATCCTCCTGTGTTCAATACAGAAAAATATGATCCTACCAAATGGGACTTGCTATATGATGCTGCTGCCGGTGGAGACTTTGTCTTCAGCCCATGGCAACTAATGTTTGATCAAAACCGTTACAATGGCACGACTTCGAACTGGTTCAAAGATGATCAGCTTCAGACACTAATTAGCGCCGCAGCAACTGCTCCCAGCGATGCCAATGCTGATGCCGCGTGGCAATACATCAAAGAAACCAACTACATGCAAGCCTTGTTCTCCTATGTCAACAACACCGTGAGTTTTGACCAGGTGACCAGCGTCTTTCTTGATAGCAGAGGATTCATCGTACCTGGTGCATGCGAGTACGTACAAAAGTAAGCGCCTAGCGTTCGTGTCACTAATTACTTACTAAATCGCACAAAAATTGCGGCACTTCTTGAACCTATAATAAAGCATAGGATGGAAGTGCCGCAACATTTTCAGTCAAGTTTTTCAAACATCATGATTGGGAATTA
The DNA here is from genome assembly GCA_035466865.1 of Anaerolineaceae bacterium. Taxonomy (GTDB): domain Bacteria; phylum Chloroflexota; class Anaerolineae; order Anaerolineales; family Anaerolineaceae; genus Mesolinea. The sequence continues at coordinate 1,951 of DATIUL010000328.1, forward strand.
ACTTGAACAGTCCGATAC
>DATIUL010000329.1:0-5802 GCA_035466865.1 Anaerolineaceae bacterium
CTTTGGCTCTGAGCGCCTGCGGTACTGCCGCAACGCCCGCTGCCCCCGCTGCCGCAGAAGTCAAACCAGCTACCGCCTTTGGTCAGGCAAGCTGCGCTCCGAATTGTGCTTACAAAGATATGGTCATGTGCTACCCTCAACTAGGGGCTGAGAGCGACTGGCGCACTGCCAATACCGCTTCATTCAAAGACCAAGCTGCGAAAGATGGCTTCCAGTTGGTATTCTCCGATGCCCAACAGAAACAGGAAAACCAGATTTCAGCCGTTCGTGCTTGCATCCAGCAGGCTGTCAGTGTAATTGCCCTGCCTCCTGTGGTTGAAGACGGTTGGGACGCTGTTTTGACCGAAGCTAAGAATGCCGGTATCCCCGTCATTATTGTAGACCGCTCCGTCAGTGCAGACGCTTCCTTATATGTTTCCCACATCGGCTCTGACATGAAGTTAGAGGGTGAGCGCGCTGCTGAAGAATTCAACAAGAAATTCCCCGATGGCGCAAAGATTTTGGAACTCTCCGGTACCACTGGCTCTGGTGCTGCAGTTGGCCGTGCGGAAGGCTTCCGTGCCAAACTCAACAAAAACATTGAGATCATTGATTCCCAAACTGGTAACTTCACCCGTGCGGAAGCTGTTCCTGTCATGCAGGCCTTCTTACAGAAATACAAGGCCGGCACCGATTTCCAGGGCATCTTCATTCACAATGATGATATGGGCCTTGGTGCTGTCGAAGCTTTGAAGGCCGCTGGCGTGAAACCAGGCGATCTCTTCATCGTCTCTGTTGATGGCACACGCGGTGGTTTCCAGGCCATGATCGATGGCTGGTTCCAGGCTGATGTTGAATGCAATCCTCTTCTCGGACCACAGGTTGCAGAAATGTCTCTGAAGCTCATGAACGGCCAATCAATCGACAAGAGCGTTTTGACCAATGAGACCGTTTACTACCCAGACAAGGCTGCCGAGTTACTGCCAACCCGCCAGTACTAAATCAGGCTTGATCTCCGCGAGAAGTCTTCGCACTTCCGCATAAGTAAACTCAGTATCCAAAGGGAGCGGCAGGTATTTACCAAGCCGCTCCCTGCAGAAGAACGCAGTGGATCAAAAAAGACCTTATCGTTTCGGTTGGACTGACTGGCAGTAAGTGAAAAGAACAGGCAATCGAAACAGCGGTTTTAGCAAGTCTCATTGCGATTATGGCAAGACAGCAAAACGATTCGATAAAGTAAACGATTAGACGCCGTTCTAGTGCATGGCAGGAGAGACATGAACCAGAAGTCATTATTCAAAAGATTCCGTGAAAGCCAGATTTTCTGGCCACTCGTGGCCTGGATCATTATCCTGGTATTCAATGCCATTATCGACCCCACCTTTTTTAGACTAGGTATTATTGAAGACCCGACATACGGGAAACATTTATACGGCAACTTGGTTGACATTTTCAACAACGGGGCGCCTCTCATGCTGGTGGCCATCGGCATGACCCTGGTAATCGCCACGGGCGGCATCGATCTATCGGTCGGTGCCGTGATTGCCATCTCAGCAGCAATGGGTGCGGTATTGATCAATCCAGCACTCGGTAATAAACTGATCTCGAATGAAATTCTGACTAGAAATGCAACGAATACCCCCTTAACAATCATCATTTTGGCGGATTTATTGGCGGGCACGCTGTGCGGGCTCTGGAATGGCTTTCTGGTCTCCAGGGGCAAAATCCAGCCGATGGTGGCCACGCTCATCTTAATGGTTGCAGGCCGTGGGATTGCCCAACTCATCACGAACGGCCAGATCATGACCATCTATTACTCACCCTATTTTTGGTTTGGCAATGGCTATATCCTGGGTTTACCAGTTTCAATTTACATTGTCGCCTTGGTTCTGATCATTGGATATATTCTGGTCCGGAAAACATCCATCGGCCTTTTTATCGAAACGGTCGGGACCAATGCCAAGTCGGCTTATTACAGTGGCATCAACGAAAAGAATGTTAAATTATTTGCTTACATGTTCTGCGGATTCTGCGGCGCGATTGCTGGTTTGATCCTCAGTTCATACGTGCACAGCGCGGACGGAAATAACAACGGCTTGAATTATGAGTTGGATGCTATCCTGGCGGTTGTCATGGGGGGCACACTGATGACCGGCGGGCGGTTCAACTTGCTGGCCAGCGCGATCGGCGCGGTGGTGATCTGGACCTTCACAGTCACGGTTTATCACCTGGGCGTGCCGGCGAATGCACTGCTGGCAGCAAAAGCCATCCTGGTGCTCGTTGTCGTCCTGCTCTATTCCGATTACATGCGCCGGTTTATCAATCGAATGACCCCCAGGCGAAGAGGAGCCGAGCATGAAACATCGAATTAACCTCTTCTTGATACAAAACGGTGGTGTGCTCCTCCCCTTTGCGGTATTTCTCTTGGTCTTTTTTGTCGGCGGAAGATTGTACCCCACCATGCAGAAGCCACAGGTCTTCTTCAACCTTTTCATCAATGATTCCAGCCTCTTGCTTGTGGCAATAGGCATGACATTAGTGATCCTGACCGGTGGGATTGATTTGTCGGTAGGCGGGGTTATTGCTCTCGTCAGTGCTGCTTCAGCGGTGATGCTGAGGTCGGGAGTGAGCGCGTATGTCGTCATGCCGCTAATGATTGTCATCGGTGTTACTCTCGGGGCCCTTATGGGCTGGATCATTCAGGATCTTAAAGTTCAACCCTTCATTGCCACCCTGATGGGTCTCTTCTTTGCCCGAGGCTTGGCGTATATTATCAGTTTGACCTCTGTGCCTATCAAGAACGAAGTCTATAAAGCGATCGCATTGACCCCAATTTACATTCCATTCATACCAAAAGCGTACGTCTATGCCACCACACTGGTCGGGCCAATTATGCTTTTAGTGGCAGTCTACCTAACCTATTTCACGCGGTTTGGGCGCACAATCTATGCTATTGGCAGCAACGAACAATCAGCCATGCTCATGGGCTTGCCTGTGCGGCGTGTCAAGATCATGGTTTATGCTTTCAGCGGTTTTTGCTCAGCTTTGGGCGGGATTGTCTTTAGCCTCTCGCTTTTGGCGGGCTACGGGCAATTTGCCACGGGGATGGAGCTCGATGCCATCGCGGCGGTCGTGATCGGTGGCACCGCATTGACAGGTGGGGTCGGCAATGTGATTGGCACCTTGTTTGGCGTGCTGATCCACGGCACAATCGTTTCCGTCCTCCAGTTCAATGGGACGCTAAGTTCCTGGTGGACTCGTATCGCTGTTGGCGTATTAACCCTGCTTGCCATAGGTGTGCAAAGTATCTTTTACATCAGGAAAAAGCGCTCTTAGGAAACTGATGCTGACTGAGCCAACTGGAAAATATCGAGGTATTGTATGACCGAGACAGATAACAAAATCGTGAATATGGAAGGCATTTGTAAAACCTTCTTGAGCGTGCAGGCACTGGATAACGTCGATTTCTCCCTGATGAAGGGCGAGATTCATGCTTTAGTGGGGGAGAACGGCGCGGGAAAATCCACCCTGATCAAGATTCTTACAGGCGTCGTACAGCCCGACGCTGGCGTCATTATGATCAACGGACAAAAACAGATTATCCGTTCCACGCAAGAAGCCCAGGCTCTTGGCATCAGTACGGTGTACCAGGAAATCAACCTTTGTCCGCATTTGAGCATTGCGGAAAACATCTTGATTGGCCGGGAGCCGCACAAATTCGGATTTATTGATAGAAAAGCCATGAACGCCGGAGCCACGGAAATTCTGCGTGGGCTGGGCGTGGATATGGATGTAACTTTACAGCTCGGGAATTGCTCTGTGGCTGTGCAGCAAATGGCAGCCATCGCCAGGGCTTTGGAAATCTCGAATGCCAAAATTCTCGTCCTCGATGAACCAACTTCCAGCTTGGATGCCACCGAAACAGCCCAGCTTTTTACTGTGATGCGCAGGTTGAAAAGTGAAGGTGTTTCCATCATTTTCATAACGCATTTCTTGAACCAGATCTACGAGGTTGCGGACCGGATCACGGTTTTGCGCAACGGCAAGCTGGTTGGCACTTACGACGTCAAATCACTTTCGCGTCTTGAATTGATCACCAAAATGATCGGCAGAGCCCTGGTGGAGTACGACGAGATGGTGAATATCAAGAAGGAGAGCCGAAAATTCATCAAGAATGAAGCTTGGATGCAGGCGGAACAACTTGGTCGTGTAGGGTCGGTGGAACCGTTCAACCTGGATCTGCGTGAGGGGGAGGTCGTTGGGCTGGCAGGTTTGCTGGGTTCCGGGCGTACCGAAGTCGCCCAATTGCTATTTGGCATTAACAATCCCACCGGCGGAACGTTGAGCATTGACGGCAAGAAAATTGAGGATTTCACGCCATTGAATTCCATCGGGCGCGGAGTGGCACTCTGCCCGGAAGACAGAAAAGAGTCTGGCATCATAGGCGAGCTTACGGTGCGTGAGAACATCATCCTGGCCATGCAAGCCGGCCTGGGATGGTTCAAGTTCCTAAAAACCCAGGAACAGTACGAAATTGCGGACAAATACATAAAACTTTTGAATATTGCCACGCCATCCGCTGACCAACAGGTAAAAAACTTGAGTGGCGGTAATCAACAAAAGGTTATTTTGGCCCGCTGGTTGGCAACCAACCCCCGCTTACTCATCCTGGATGAACCCACAAGAGGCATCGATGTAGGCGCGAAGGCGGAAATCCAGAAACTGGTTCTCTCGTTGGCAGAGCAAGGTAAATCGTGTGTGTTCATTTCCTCTGAATTGGAAGAGGTACTACGCACCAGCCACCGGGTGGCTGTCATGCGTGAACACAAAATGGTAGCTGAGTTCACGGATGAATCCGGCGACCAGATTATGCAGGCGATTGCGGGAAGCTGATCATGACATCGATGGAAGGTTTTCAGAAACACGGCAGGGTCACGAGTGCGAAAACATGATTCTGGGAATTGAATTTGGATCCACCCGTATAAAAGCCGTCCTGATTGACCAAAACCATGAGCCTATCGTCAGCGGCAGCCACGAATGGGAAAATCAGTACGTGAATGACTTTTGGACCTACAGTCTTGAAAGCATCTGGGGGGGCTTGCAGGATTGTTATTCAAAGCTGGCGGATGCCTATAATCAGAAATGCCATTGCCCATTAACGACAGTTTCTGCCATTGGTTTTAGTGCCATGATGCACGGATATATGCCCTTTGATAAGGATGGCGAACTACTGGTGCCATTCCGTACCTGGCGCAATACAACAACGGGGCAAGCTGCCGAACAATTGACGGATCTATTTCAATTCAATATTCCTCAAAGGTGGAGTATCGCCCACCTGTACCAGGCTATCTTGAACGGTGAACCGCACGTTAGTAAGATTAGCCATCTGACCACATTGGCTGGATATGTCCATTGGCGGCTTACCGGAAAGAAAATCCTGGGTGTTGGGGATGCTTCGGGCATGTTTCCCATTGATGGCAGCAGCCAAACCTATGACCAGCGCATGATTGAGCTGTTCAATTCAAAAGTAGCGCAGAAAAATTATCCCTGGAAGCTCCAACAGATTTTGCCTGAGGCCGTTCTGGCGGGTACGCCTGCTGGTTTTCTTACGGAGGAAGGCGCCAAATTGCTTGACCCCACTGGGCGCTTACAGGCAGGTATCCCCCTGTGTCCACCCGAAGGCGATGCCGGAACTGGCATGGTTGCCACCAACAGCGTGGCAGAACAAACGGGCAACGTCTCCGCTGGCACGTCTATTTTTGCCATGATCGTCCTGAAAGACAAGCTTTCCAAAGTTTATCCGGAGATCGATATTGTCAGCAC
>DATIUL010000330.1:0-4287 GCA_035466865.1 Anaerolineaceae bacterium
TTCCAACCTTTACGCAATAAGTAGTAGCTACCCATTGTCAACAAGAGTGGAAGAAGACCGGGAACCAAAGCGTCGAAGAAGTCACTTTGCAAGGAAAAGACCTTCTCGCCTCCCATAGGGAATGTGATTGCCGTTTTCAAGGTTACGAACTGGGAGACCAGACCACCCATTACAGCACAGCCAAGCATTCCGGCACCTACAATTACTTTGTTGATTGCCTTATTTTCCATGAGGTTTAGAATGGCTTCACTTCCCTTGTTATACCCAAGTTTCAGAAGCCAATACCCAAATCCGTAATAGAGTACGTAGAAGAGAATCGCATAAATAACTGGTGCAGCAACATTTCCTTCCTTCGCCAAACCAAGGAAAAGAACAATCATGATTGGAATGACCACGCCTTGCCAGATAGTATCGCCAATGCCGGCCAGGGGACCCATCAGACCCGTCTTGATGGAAGTAAAGGCTTCATCGTTGAGGTCAGCCCCCAATTTCTTTTGCTCTTCCATGGCAGCTACAAGGCCGATAACAGCCGATCCTGTCGCGTTTTCTGTATTGAAGAACTCAACATGCCGGTGCATTGCGTTCTTCATTTCTTCTGGGTCGTCTTTGTACAGTTTGTTGAGAACAGGGGTCATGGCGTGCAGAAACCCTACACCTTGCATACGCTCATAGTTGTAGCATGACTGGAAATAATACATCCATTTCCACCAGGCTGACCTTACATCTTTGAATGCTAGCAGTTTTCCAGTATTGGACGCCGTTTCTGAAGAGACTGCCGTATCAAGTTGGCTGGACACAGCCTCTCCCCTATCCTTGAGATTGACGTACAAAATTGTGATTCCGAGGAAGATCAAACCTAAGGGTAATGTCTTTAGTCCAAGGAAGGCCGCAGCAAGGAAACCCAGGAAGAAGAAGATTCTCGCTTCACCTTTGTAGATGGCCATCAACATCATTCCAATACCTACAGCAGGTAACATTCCGCCGATGATACTCAGAATTCTTAAGAAATCACCGCCTAACGAGGTGATGAAGTTACCAATTGCCCCGGCCCCATAATAGGCTGCCAGGAAACAGGGGATAGCTGTTATCACGAACAAAGCCAACTGGGGTAAAAGGATATTTGCAATCCAAACTTTTTCGGGCTTGCCTTCATCAGCGTATTGATCAGCAAGGCGCACAAAAACAGTATCAAAGGTTAATCTCCCAACCCAAACCAAGGCTCCGAGCAGCCCCAAGGGCACTGCAACGGCCAATGCAGCATTCATCTCTAAACCGCCAGAAATTGCCAAAGCGGTACCCAGAATGCCTGCAAGGGACATATCAGCCGGCATGGAGCCTCCAGCGCTGATGAACCCAATATACATAAGGTTAATAGTGGCCCCAATAGTTACACCAAGTATTGGGTTTCCGAGAATGATACCGACTAACAAGCCAAGAACCAATGGCCGGTAGATAATCGCGTAATTGCCCAAGCCACCAAAAGGCCATGGGCTATTGGCAAGATAGTAAAGTAAGCCTAGTAAAATTGCCTGCGTTATACTCATGATCTACTCTCCTTTAATAAAGCGTTTTATGTTCACAGGATTTTCTGCGGGAACAAGTTGAAAAACAATTTCAATACCTTTTTGCATCATTCTTTTTAAGCTATTTACTTCCTCTGGACTTGCAGATACATTTTTATTCAGTTGACTCCTTCCTGCCTTGGCACCCATACCTCCAAGGACCACTTTTTTTAACTCGAGTCCATGATCAATTAAAAATTCCATTGCACCTGGTGTTTTTGTCAAAAGTATGGTTCGCTTTGTTTCGTTCTCTTCTTTTTGAAGTGACTCAACGCCTTCTTCCAAGCTGAATATTTCAACTTTCACACCGGGGGGTGAAGCTGCCTTCAATAAGCGTTGGGAGAACTGATCCTTTTTTACATTATCATCAACGATGACTATCTGGTTTGCATTGGTCGTCTTGCACCAGGAAGTTACTATTTGGCCATGTATCAAACGATCATCAATTCTGGCAAGCACAATTTCATTCATATTTCCATTCACCTTTACTCATATTGTTGCCGAAAAGATTAACTAGCTGCCGAAATTACGAGGAGGAATCATAAGCTTGTTGTTATCGTATTTTTTTTTAGATTTCATATTTGAGAATTCTTTCCGCCGTTCCCAAGTCGGTAAACAAAGTGGAGAAGAAGCCAGAAAGCCCGGCCGCAACTATTCCTGGTACTTTCTCTTCTCCTCCAGCAAGGCAAATGACCTTCTTGATCTCCTTTAGCTTAGAAAGTGGAAGCGCAACAATCTCATAATAAGCATTGGACTGTAAGATTGAACCGTCTGCATAAAAAAAGCTCGCAAGAATATCTCCAACAACTGCACTGTCAGAGATAAAACGTTTGTAGGGGTCTGAGGCTTCCTTCAGAAGAAACTCTCCCCGTTTGAACCGCGGTCCTAACCCGATTACAGCAACGTCCAGCCTATTCCACCATTGTTTTAGGCGTTCGTAACGATCCTCTTCCAATTGGTGCCTTTTCACCTGGCTGTCATAAAGGGCTGGTACACTCGTGTAGTAACTCTTTGCTTTATATCGTTCCGCAAACCTGTTGACAATCACATTGTTTTGTTGATAAGAATTCGTTTCATCAGACATGCCGACGAGGGGAATAATTGTCATATCTGGATGGGCTTCCACATTTCGAAGTTCGAGGGAAGTTTGGTAGACTGTCTTCCCCCACCCTATACCAACTGTCTTTGCTTTTCTGATATGTTGATCCAAGCTAGTAGCAGCTAATCTGGCAATGCTTCTTGGAATCCTCCCTATCACTGTGTCATCACCTGGCAAAAGCTCAGTGATTTCCACTGCTTCAAGATTCAGTTTCTCACAAATTTGTGAAGCCAGATTACTCATATAGTATTGATCAGGAAGCGAAACATCTATCCTGACAATGCCGATCTCTTTGGCTTTGGCTAATAATCGGGAAACGTGGGGACGGGAAATATTTTCCTGAACAGAGATTTGCTGTTGAGACAAACCCTCAAGATAGTATTTGTGTGCAATACGATGCAAAAGATATAAATCACTGCTCATGGCTATTCCACACCAATGTACATTTGTACAGTGCTCCACTATACTCTAAGTACAATGTAATTATAGGAACCCATAGGACGTCTTGTCAACGGGACGTCAGGTACATACGTACATATCTCGGTTGTTTTCAAATTTATTAACCCAATTCCTAAGAGTGTGACCCAGTCCTTTTCTTGTACGGGAGGAAAGTCTTTTTCTCATCACCATATGCAAAAAAATGGTTGATCCGATATCTCCGTAATTCAAGATATTGGAACAAGTCTCATTCGGGAAATTTCAATGTCTTTTTCCAAATTCAATAACTATTAAAGGAAACTTCACCTTCCTGTAATCCCTTTCTTTATTAATATATTTTTGAGATTGAACCTATAAGATCAGAATAGCTAATTACCAGTTGGAGATTCGTGTCTCCCCGGAGGATCTATGGACCTAAATAAACTCACTCAAAAAGCACAAGAAGCTGTCGTAAACGCACAAAGCCTTGCCCGCGAACTAAACCACCAGGTGGTTGAGCCGGCACACCTGCTACTTGCGCTTGTAAACCAAACTGAAAGCCTGGTACCCACGCTGATTACGCAGGTGGCTGGCAGCACCGATATGCTCAAGCTTGACCTGGACCGCGACCTTAAAGGTCGATCCAAGGTTTACGGAGGCGCGACTGCCGAACCCAACTTCAGCCGGCCGGCCGCCGACGTGTTAGACGCTGCGGAGCGCTATGCCAAAGGCATGGGCGATGAATATGTTTCCACCGAACACATTCTGCTTGGCCTGGCGGATAGCCCTGAAGGCAAACGCCTGGCAGAATATGGCCTGACCAAGGATGCCATCTTGAAATCCCTGCGCGCCCTGCGCGGTTCTCAATCTGTCAGCAGCCAGAACCCTGAAAGCACATTCCAGGCTCTTGAAAAATATGGCCGCGACCTGACAGCCATGGCCCGCCAGGGCAAGTTGGACCCAGTCATCGGCCGTGATGAAGAAATCCGCCGCACCGTCGAGATTCTTTCGCGCCGCACCAAAAACAATCCAGCTCTCATCGGGGAACCTGGCGTTGGCAAAACAGCCATCGTTGAAGGCCTCGCCCAGCGCATCATCAACAAAGATGTCCCCGAAAGTCTCAAAAATAAGCGCCTGGTGCAACTGGACATGGCCGCCATGGTAGCTGGTGCCAAATACCGCGGTGAATTTGAGGAGCGCCTGAAGGCC
>DATIUL010000331.1:0-3925 GCA_035466865.1 Anaerolineaceae bacterium
ATCCGGGAAGATGCGCTTATAGCACTCCGGAGCCCACTTCTCAACATTTTCGGAACTGATTGAATTAGTACGGCAGACTTCGCTGTAAAGATCCACGCTTTGCCTGCGGATGCGCTGCTGGGTTGCCGGTTCCAAACCCCAAAGACCGAAACGTTGCGTCCAGCCACGCTCCCATTCAAAATTATCCACCAAGGACCAATGATAGTAGCCCTTCACAGGCAAATTATTATTTACCTCGTGCCACATGGCCAGCAGATGGTCCAGCAGGTAGATCCTGCGGGTGTCGTCCTTGGGGTCTTCCCAACCGTTTTCGGTCACATAGATCGGTAAACCAAATTGGCCGCCCCAGCGGATGCATTTGCGGAAGCCATCCGGCTCATTGGCCAAAAAGCCAGTATACGAGCGCTCTGCATCCTTGCGATAATAATTCTCGGAATAGTTGGGTTTGGTGAGGTTGAACTTGACGTAGTCGCGGGTGTAATAATTCAGCCCCACAAAATCATGCGCGCCGACAGCCTGGGGCATGTCTTCTTTGTAATAAACCGCATCAAACTTTCCCGTTACCATCGCGGTGGTAAAAGCATCGTTATAGGCTTTATGCAACCTTTTGACAACCATGTTCGAGAGCGGGTTGGCATCCCCGGGGACAAAATCGCGCCAGTTGATAGCCGTGCCTACCATGGCATCGCTTTGTAGTTCGTGGATTGTCTTGTAGGCAGCCGCGTGCCCCTTGGCCATATTGGCAATAACCTTGAGGCCTGTTTTGAGGTCGTGCTTGCCAGGTGGAAAATCCCCCCAGACGAAGCCAGCCATGCCATAGACGTTGGGCTCGTTGATGGGCACCCAGAGATTGCAGTGTGCCTTGAGAGCCTCCACAGTGCGCTTCACGAAAGCATTGAACAAGCTCACTGCCTGGTCGTTTTCCCATCCGCCCATTTCAGAAAACCAGATCGGGCTGGAGAAATGATGCAGCGTGAGCATGGCACTCATACCGTGCTCCTTCAAGCCCAACAGCATCTCGCGGTAGCGGTCCAGCGCGGCCTCGTCCCAACGGTCTGGTTCGGGCTGAACACGCGACCACTCAATTGAGAATCGGTGGGAGGTCTGATGGGTGGACGCGGCCCGGTCAAAATCTTCCATCCAACGGCGGCCATTCCACCAATCGCAAGCCTTACCGGATTTATCGCCATTTTTGATGTGGCCTTCGCCCTGCTCCCATGCCCACCAGTCGTTGTTGGTGTTATTTCCCTCAACCTGATGCGCTGCGGTGGCAGTACCCCAGATAAATCCGTTTGGGAATGAAAAAGTAGCTCTTGGCATGGTATCACTTCTCCTGATTATTTCTTAAAATTTTACCTTGCCCAGGCAAATATAGGAACACGAATTACTCCCGAATTTACCAGTTCTAAATCTCAGCTAAATATGCGTCCTTTAAGATTGGTCATCATCAAGAAAAATTATCAAAATTGATGAGCCAATGAAAGGATTTACAATGAAAAACACATTTTTGAAACTATTTGGGATTGTACTCTCGCTGGGAATTCTCAGCATCATGATCGTGAACCCAGTCCAGGCTGCCGCAAACGAAGGCCGCGGAGGTCCTGGTGGCAAAAACCAAAACAGCGGCGCGGTTAACCAACGCGGCAATGGTGGCACTGGTCTCGCGTTCGTGGAAACTGAACCACTCAGCGCAGCTGAAGTGGAAGGCCTGCAAGCCGCGATTATGGAAGAGTACATGGCCTACAACACCTACTCCGAAATAATCGTCCAATACGGTCAGGTAACCCCCTTCAGCAGGATTGTTAAAGCAGAATACCAGCATGCTTCAGCGCTGATACGCTTGGCTGATTACTACAACGTGGAAGTGCCTGAGAATGCCGGGCAAACTTTTGACTTCTCTTACACTACACTTGCCGAGGCCTGCCAGGTGGGTGTGGAAATCGAGACGCTCGATGCAGCTGACCTGCAGAAACTGATTTCCGAAACCGAAAACCCCAACCTCATTCGGGTCTATACAAACCTGATGAACGCCAGCCTGAACAAGCATCTTGTGGCTTTTGAAGCCTGCAATTAGCAATTAGTCGGCCAACCATGCTCTCTCAGGCGAGGGAGCATGGATTTTTTTTTGATGAAGGAGAAGCATGACCGTCCAAACCCTCAGAAAACCAGCCCATAAAAAGCGACCTTGGATTCGCACCGCCGTTCAAATTTTCTTTTTTGCTTTGATTGCCCTCATTTCAGTCAACCACACGCTGGTTGAATCCGGAAAATCCATCCCCTTCCTTTCCTCCGCTTCATTGCACGCGCTTTGCCCTTTTGGGGGTGTGGTCACCATATATAAGTACGTTACCACTGGAACTTTCGTGCAGAAGATTCACGAGGCTGCATTCATATTGATGATCCTCGGCTTCCTGCTGGCGCTGATTTTGGGCCCTGTGTTTTGCGGTTGGGTTTGCCCCCTTGGGAGTTTCCAGGAGTGGATTGCCAAGATAGGCAAAAAGATATTCAAGCGTCGCTATAACCACTTTATTCCTGAAAAAGCGGACAAATACTTGCGTTACCTGCGCTACCTGATTGCTGCCTGGGTCATCTTCATGACGGCAAAATCAGCCACGCTGGTCTTTGCCCAGGTGGACCCCTACTTCGCGCTTTTCAACTTCTGGAGCAGCGAAGTGGCCATCGGCGGACTGATCGTGCTGGGCGTCACCGTCCTCCTCTCGCTCTTCGTAGAGCGACCATGGTGCAAATATGCCTGCCCCTACGGTGCAATTCAGGGTATCTTCAACCTTTTTAGAGTTGCCAAATTGCAGCGCAACGAGAAGACCTGTATCAACTGCAAAAAATGCGACCAGGTTTGCCCGATGAACATCAAGGTTTCAGAGGTCAAGGTTGTAAAAAACCATCAATGCATCAGCTGCCTCAAGTGCACGTCTGAAGATGCATGCCCGGTTGCCAACACGGTTGGTTTCCAAATTGGAGGAACTCATGAAGCTTAATTCACGTGCCATCGCGGCCCTCGTTCTGGTTATCATCTTTGGTGGCATTCTTGTCACCACGGCTATGGGTTATTGGCAAACCGAAAGCAGCAAGGTGCCCGCTACTTACACAGAAGGTGAATTCGCCGGCCAGGCTAACCCGGCTGATATCCGCGGGTCTTACAGTTTCAATGATGTTGCTGACAATTTTGATATTCCCCTGGAAGACCTGGCGGCTGCGTTTAGGCTCGATTCAGCAGATCCGGGCACCGTTCAACTGAAGGAGCTGGAAACCATTTACGCGGGTTCCGAATTTGAGATCGGCACCGGTTCAGTGCGGGTTTTCACAGCGCTCTATAAGGGTTTGCCCTACGACTTAACAGCTGAAACCAGCTATTTGCTGCCTGAAGCAGCTGCAATCCTCAAGGCAAGGGCTACTTTGGGTTTTGAGCAATTGGCCTTCCTTGATGCGCACACCCTTATTGTTCAAACCACGGTTGCCACCCTGCCAGCTCCTGCCGCCGAGGTTACTGGCGCTGCTGAAGCGACATCGGTTCCCCAGCTAACACCCACCAGGGAAGCAAAGGCTACTGAAGCAGGCCACACCCCGATTGCCGGCCAGATTACCGGCCAAACCAAATTCCAGGATTTACTGGATTGGGGCGTAAAATCGGCAGACATTGAAACCGCGCTGGGCGAAGCATTACCCTCAAACCTGAACACCCTGGTCAAGGACTGGGCTTCTTCAAAAGGTCTGCCCTTTTCAGAACTAAAGACCAAACTGCAGGCACTGGTTGATGCCACCAAATAATTCTAAACAAAATTGAAAGCTAAACTGCGCTCCAAAACCTGGACAACGATTCCAGGCAAGGGGTGCAGTTTTTTTAAGTCACAATGCTATAATCACTGGAGAACCTACGATAATGTAAATTCTCAATAGCGAGGTGGGT
>DATIUL010000332.1:0-1967 GCA_035466865.1 Anaerolineaceae bacterium
AAATTCCTATTTGCCTCCCGCCCCTCGAAACCCAGAAGCAGATTGTTGCCTTCCTTGATGCCGAAAGACAGAAGATTGATGACAGTGTAGCCAGCATGGAGTCATTGATTTCATTGTTGACAGAGAAGCGTTCTGCCCTCATCTCGGAGACTGTGACTCGCGGCATTCCGGGTGAACACACTGAATTCAAAGACAGCGGTGTTGAGTGGTTGGGTGAGATACCTGTTGATTGGGCTTCTCATAAACTGAAGCATTTTGCGAAAATGGTAAAACGCCCTGCTATAGAAGGGCAAGAGAATATTACCGCCTTCCGAAATGGACGAGTTACTCTACGAAAAAACGTAAGATCCTCTGGCTACACGGAAGCAGATAAGGAACATGGTTACCAAAGTATTCATAACGGCGATCTTGTGATTCACAATATGGATGCATTTGCAGGAACTATCGGCGTTTCAGACTCTTATGGAAAGTCTACTCCTGTTTATACTGTTTGTGAAGTGAAAGAAAATGCATCACCTATGTTTTTGGCTTACTCTTTGAGAATTATGGCTTGGGAGGGTTGGATTTTATCTTTGTCTCGTGGAATTAGGGAACGTTCTACAGATTTTAGGTGGCCCGCTTCATCTAACCAGTTTATTCCTTCGCCACCTAAAGAAGAACAAGAAAGAATAGTCCGCTTCATTGAAGAAGAGACTCAAAAGATTGATACTATCATCAATGAAGCAAAGAAATCCATTGCTCTCCTGAAAGAAAAGCGTCAAACATTGATTTCCGATGTTGTCACTGGAAAAATTGATGTGCGGGCATAATGGAGTCAAATAACACATCAATAGACATGGACGAAAATACTCCTCTTGTTCCGTCCATGTCTATTGATAATGCTGTGGATATTGTGATGGATGCGGCGTTTCCGAATCATGCAGGAGGCACCGAATCCGCTCCGCCTACCCGCCGGCCTGCGGACCAAACCGAAGAGGAACTACGGCTTGCCGCTAAGTGGTATTACGATAGAGCCGTAAATAAATCGCTCATGAGCCAGTAATTGCCGATTATAAACACGTAAGATGCAGCACATAATGTGTATGCCTGTCACCCAAAGGATTCCATATGGACAACCACGAAAAACGTTTTCAAAATGCCTTTATTGCAGGCCTGATTGAAAACGGTTGGGTCTACAGTTGGCAAGAAGGTTGTGCGGGTTATGACCGGATCAATGCGGTCATCAGTTCGGATATCCTGACATGGCTGGAAACCACCCAAAGTGAAAAATGGGATAAGCTTGTCCGCAGTCTGGCCGGTGATTTGACCGGGGCACTGGCTCTGGTTGTTGAGCAGATCACCAGGTTCCGAGAATCCCCACCCGAAAACGGCGGAACGTACAATCTCTTCCTTGAGGGGATTACCGTCCGTGGAATCAAGTTTGACATGTTCCACGCCGAGCCTGCCACCCGTGGCAATGGCCATGCTGATCTGATGTATGAGAACATGATTTTTCGTGTAGTGAGCGAGTTCCCCTATTCTCTGAGCAAAACCCATGATGCTATTGACCTTGGATTTTTCATCAACGGAGTTCCGGTGGGAACAGCAGAACTGAAGTCCCCGGTTGCCGGTCAGGGTGTGGGAGAAGCCGAAAAGCAGTACCGGGATGACCGAATCCCCGGCAAAGATATGGTTCTGAACCCCTCGTCAGGGGCCTTGTTCCATTTTGCTGTCGCTACTGACCTTGCTTCAATGACAACAGCCTTGCGTGGGGACAAGACCCAGTTCATTCCATTCAACACGGGCATTGACAACAACGCCTGGGCTGAAAGCCATCCCGCTGATTACCCAACTTCCTATATCTGGAAAGAGGTGCTGGAACGGCGTACGTTCACAATGATTATCTCCGGGATGATGCGTAACGTTGTTTTTGACGATGTTCCACAAACCCGCTTTCCCCGCTACCACCAGCTTGATAACCTGAAAAA
>DATIUL010000333.1:0-2656 GCA_035466865.1 Anaerolineaceae bacterium
GGATGAAAGGATCTCTGCACTCCCCAGGCAGAGGTCTCCATCGTAAATCACCAGATATTGGCCTGCTGTAATATCCCTAAGTGGTTTTTCAAGCGTCGCAATCATATCACCACTTTCAGAAATTTGTAATTTTGCCCGGACTGGAATTGCCGCTGCTCGGATCTTAATTTGGTATGTTGGTTCCAGTGCTGGCGTCTGGCCTGAGATCCAGTTGGGTATGGCGGTCACGATTTGGCTATGCGCAAGTTCCGCCCCCCTGCCGACAATCAACGAATTATTGGGAACATCCTTCTCCATCACATAAAGCGGGGCTTCTGCCGCCACCCGTATTCCCTTGCGCTGGCCAATGGTGTAAAGCGGCAGACCGATATGTTCGCCCAACAGCTTGCCCTGGCGATCCCTGATTGGGCCGGGCTTCAGTAAATCTGCAGCATAATGTTGCAGAAAACCGGCCTGGTCAAAGCCTTTGAGAAAACACAGGTCTTCACTATCCTTGCGGGAAGCCACTTTCAATCCGGCCTCAGCAGCGATAACGCGCACCTGGGGTTTGGAATAAGCCCCCAACGGCAGCAACATGTGCTGGAATGTAGCCTGATCAAGAATACTCAGGAAGTAGGATTGGTCTTTTGCCAGGCTGGTGGCTTTGTGCAATTCCACCAGGCCTTGCTTGCGTAAAAGATGGGCATAATGCCCGGAAGCTAGATACTGGGCACCCTGGGCTTGGACATATTGCCAGAGGCTTCCCCATTTGATTTTGCGATTACAGATCATGCAAGGGTTGGGGGTATTGCCTGCAGACAGTACTGCCAGGTAGGGGTTAATAACCTCTTGACGGAAACGTTCCCTCCAATCGAGAACCTCCAGGGGTATTTGGAGCTGCTCAGCCACAAATTGAGCGCTGGCGACATCTTCAGAAGTGGTCCCTGGGGTCACTTCCCAAAGCCGTAAATGCACACCTCGAACCTCGTAACCCTGACGCTTTAGCAGCAAAGTGGCAACCGCGCTGTCAACGCCGCCACTCAAACCCACATAAACCAATTCACCATTTCCGGTTTGCATTCCCCTATTTTACCCTGCCCATCTAAACCGCGCTCGAACAAGCTGCATAAGAATTTAAACTATCCTTAACTCTCCATTCTCTTTTCGTCAGTAGAATGGAGTAATGGATTTACGGGTTTTGCGTTACCACTACACCAATTCATACCTGATCAGAACCAGCGATGGTTGGTTGATGTTTGATTGTGATTGCGCTGGCACCTTCCACAAACTCTCCAAGGCTCTAAAAGCCGAGGCAATTTCCCTGGGGGAAGTGAATTACCTGCTTGTCTCTCATTTCCATCCTGACCATGCTGGCTTGGCACAGAACCTGAAGGAGATGGGGGTGATCCTGGTGGTAATGGAAGAACAGCACGCGTTCCTGCACGTTCAGGATGCCATTTATGCTAAAGCCAATGACCAACAATTCAAGCCTATTTTAGAACAAGATAACCTTTACATGCCATGCACGCAAACCCGCTCATTCTTGGCTGGGTTTGGCATAAACGGTGAAGTGCTGTACACCCCAGGCCACAGCGATGACAGTGTGAGTTTAATAATAGATGGCGAGGCTGTCTTCCATGGGGATTTGCCGCCTTTCGCACAGGCAGAAGCGTATCAAAACCTGAAAATTTCGCGGAGTTGGGCTGATATCATGGCAAAACAACCTGCCTTTGCTTATGCAGGGCACTGGCCCAAAATCCTTTTACCAACCCATTCGGCACGAATTTCAGAAATCGCTTAAACTTCCTTCGTTGGAACGCAACGATGACTTATAGCGATACACATTGCCACCTCGATTTTGACACCTTTGATGCCGACCGCGACGAGGTTGTGCAACGTGCCTTATCCGCAGGGTTGGAATTTATCATTAATCCGGGTATCGACCTGCCCACCTCGCTGGCGGCTGTTCAGCTTGCTAAGACCTACCCTGGATTTTGTTATGCCATGGTTGGCTTGCACCCAAATGAATCCCATCTTTTCGATGTGGAGGCCCAGTCAAGGCTGGCTGTGCTTGCCAGGGAGCCGGGCGTGGTGGCCATCGGTGAAATTGGCCTGGACTATTACCGTGACCGATGCCCCCCAGCGATCCAACACCAGGCACTCATCAAGCAGCTCGCTTTGGCTCAAAAAACCCTGCTGCCAATTTGCGTTCACAACCGCGATGCCACCGCTGATTTATTCTCAATCCTCAGGGAATGGTGGCAAAATCTGCCCGAAAAGCACCCCTTAAAGAAGACACCGGGCGTCTTGCATGCCTGGTCGGAAAACTACACTAGTGCGATCCCATTTATGGAGATGGGCTTTCGCTTCGGGATTGGTGGACCGGTAAGTTTTAAGAACGCCCCCGACCGCCATGAGTTCATCAAACAATTACCCCTTGAGTTTCTGCTATTAGAAACCGATGCGCCCTTTCTTACCCCTGTTCCCTTCCGCGGGCGCCGCAATGAACCCGGCTACATCCCTTACATCGCCGAAGCTGTCGCCAAATTAAAGGGCATGACAGCCAAAGAAATTGGCATGGTTGCCACCTTAAATGCCAAACTGCTTTTCAAATTTCGAGAAACCAACAGCCATCATTCAGGTTGAATTCTGATTTCAAGCCGCCCATCAACCTCTT
>DATIUL010000334.1:0-7605 GCA_035466865.1 Anaerolineaceae bacterium
CAGGTAAGTGACCGGGTAATCGGACTGCACGGTGGCAATCCCCGCAAAGCCCCCGTTAGCCTGCAAGTGTTTGTACCAGGGAGTGAAATCATAAAGCATGTCATATGTTTCAAAACCACGCTGCGTATTACGCAAAAATAAACCGACTAGTGTCGCAATAACCATCACCAGCCAGCCATATCTCACCCAGAAATTTGAACTTTCACCAGTAGAGCTTGTGCTTTTTAGCTCTTTCATTGGCTACACAGCTCCTCGGGGAATTGGGCCAGGCAGACTTCCTGGCTGATGAAAAGCAAGGCAGTCTGGTCACTGTAGAGCAGGTGGTAGCCGGTGAGTTTACCGACCTTTGCATCACCATAAAAGCGCTGGTTTTCGATAAATTTTTGCGGATCGACGCCAACGGCTGCAGGGCTGAGGTAATCGGCAATCCTCTGAGCGGAAAGCATGAGGATGGTGAATTTGTTTTCATGGATGTAAGCATAGTCCAACAAATCATAATTGGTTGCTGCCGACCAACTCTCCTTGGTGGGCAGGTAGAGGCGATAGTCGAAATAGACGTTTTGAGGTGTGCCCTGCAACCGGTCAAGGCGATGCATACTCTCATTATAGAAAGCCATGGCCGGGTTCCCTTCGAGAGCGCCAAACCGATTCTTGATGATGGTTTCATCCGTTCTGAGGAACATGAAAGACTGAACTAAGACAAGCAAAATTAGCCCAATTCGAACGACGACTGGCATGCCCGGCTTGAGTGTGGAACTTTCGAATTTTTCAGGCAAAAGGAGCGCAAAGCTGGAATAAAGTGGCAGACCGACAGGCAACCAGTATTGGTACTTAAAATGGGTGAAAAAGATTACAGAAATACTGAATGGCAGAACCCAGGCCAATATGAGGGCTGAATTAAAACGACTGCGTTGCTGCCAGATCCCAAAGAGGGTGAGTGCCAGGGCGAGTAATACAAACCCTGCCGAGCCATAATCCTGCTCCAAAACGGGCAAAGCAGAGGCAAGCCCTTTCGGATAGACAACGCCATACCCGTTAGCCAGCCAACTTGCCTGGCCCTGCAGCGTGTAGAGGTACTGTATCCTTCCGTATTCTGAGAATAGAAAGGCATTTGAGAAGAGGAAACACAGCAGCATCAAACCTATGAATAAAGCTCCAGCTTTGGCAGCCTGTTTCCAGTTGCCCTGTCTCTTGGATAGATACAAGGCCAGGCAGAGCAATACGGCCAGGAAAAAGTAGAGGCCAACCAGTTTGGTAGCAGTTAATGTCCCGCAAAAGGCAGCCGCCCAATAGAAATGTTTGCCAAGTTGAGCGTTGTCTTTCCAGAGAAAGTAAAGCACCATGGCAGAGAAGAATATGACCAGACCATCCGGATGCAGCCAAAAGGCATTCCGCATTGTGGCGGGGATGATAGCCAGAAAAAGGAAGATGGCAATTGAGCGCCAGGTCTTAAATTGATCCTGAATGTAGGTGAGCACAAGCAAGCCTGCCAGGGTAGGCAATACGCTTACGGTTTGCCTGAGCACAAGCATTGATAAAGCGAAGTTACCCTCCAGCCCCAACCCCCGCAGTGCCAGCATCAATAAGGCACCAAGCCCAAAAAAAGGTAATCCATAGTAGTAATACTCGTAAACGATAAAGTGTGCCAACGTCTGTTTGAGAGTAGCACCACCACTGATCATGCGCTGCATGACAGGAATAACAACTCCTTCATCGGGCTGCAACATCGTCACCATGGCCAGATTTTCAGAGGCCTGGCGGTTAGGAAGAATTGCCAGGCAAAATAGCAGCAAGGCGATTCCCAGCAGGATGGGCAGGATCAACCGATTCTTTGTAACCATCGAGAAAATTATAGTCGATACAAAGATATGAGAAATTGCCGATTGGAGTATTTTTGCGTTGAGGATGAAAGCAAAATGTGCAGAGAGAGCCATTATTCAAATACTCTGGTATAGAATTGCCCTATGCTGCCAAGTTATCGTATTCGACAAAGAGACTACTTGCTGGAGATTTCGCGGGCTCTGACTGAAGAATTGAATCTTGAAGCCTTGCTTACCCGCATCCTCTCGATTTCTGTGGATATGCTCTCCGGTCAGGCAGGCTTTATTTCCCTGACGGATGAAAATGAAAGCTGGAGCATAAAGGTAGCCCAGGGTATTCCCAGCGCACTCATCAACCGCTTAAATGTGTGGATGAGAAATCTGGGGCAGGCCAATACAGTGCCAGATTTGCTTCCCGAAGTAAATAGTTATCTTAAGGAAGTCTCCATGGGTGCCTTAAGAGGCGTGGGCTTACCCCTGATTGTCCAACGAAAACAGATCGGGGTGATTTATGTACTCAGAAATTCCGAGGCTGTTTTCAGCCAGGACGACCTCTCAATCCTGAGCAGTTTTGCCAACCAGGCAGCTATCGCTGTACGCAATGCGCGGTTGTATGACCAATCCATCGAGCAAAACTTGCGGTTGGCAGCGCTTTTTAGAGCTGTAGCGGATGGAATATTGATCCTGGATGCAGAACTGAAAGTCTCCCAGGTCAATACCAGCCTGGAAAAAATGCTCAACCTGACCCGGTCTGAACTGATAGGCAAAATTTATACGGATGTAATTACCTGGGTTGGTAAGCCCAGCGGAGTTGCCCTTGAAGAATCCATCAGTACTTATTGGGCAAAATATACCCGTGAAGAGATGCTGATTGAAGGTGAAATCAGCCGGGCGGGTGGGCTAAAACCCCTGCCAATTTCCATTTCCTACGCACCGCTCTTTGATGAAAAAGGTCGGCTGATCAACATTATCTGTTCGGTGAAAGATATTAGCCGCTTTAGAGAAGCGGATGAATTGAAGGCCAATTTCATTTCCGTGGTAAGCCACGAACTTAAAACTCCAATTTCGCTCATCAAAGGCTATGCCAGCACTTTACGAAGAGATGACGTTACCTGGGACCAGAAAACGGTTCAGGAGAGTTTGAGCGTGATTGAGGATGAAGCCGACCATCTATCATTGATGGTTGAAGACTTGTTGGATGCCAGCCGTCTGCAAGCCACTGGGGGAGTAGCGCTCAAGAAAGCTCAAATTGACATAGCTGAATTGGCAAAAGAAGTTTTGGACCGCTTCAGAAAACAAGATACAAACCATACCTTCCAGCTGCATTTTCCTAAAGATTTTCCCGCGGTGGTTGGAGATGAGTACCGGCTGAGGCAGGTACTAAATAACCTGGTATCAAACGCAGTTAAATACAGTCAAAAAGGTGAAATCTCCATCAGCGGCAGCGCGAACGCCCGCGAAGTGCAAATAACCGTACGGGATCAGGGCCAAGGCTTTGATCCAATGGACATCCCGCATATATTTGACCGTTTTTATCGGTCTGAAGATGCTATCAAGAAAACCAAAGGAACGGGATTGGGCTTGTATCTGTGCAAAGCGATTGTCACCGCGCATGGCGGCCACATTTGGGTAAACCAGGATTATCGCGATGGTGCCGAGATCAATTTTGTCATCCCGCGCGAGGATCAACAAATTCCATTATTAAGGTTGGGGAAATGAGCCATTTAAAAGATTTAACAGTACCAGGATTTACCATCAATTATGTTGAAGAAACCGGTTCAACCAATGATGATTGCCTTAAGGCCGCAGAGAACGGCGCGCCTGAGTATTCGGTATTTGTGGCTGATTACCAAAGCCAGGGGCGCGGACGCGGCGGCCGCCAATGGAATTCAACTCGTAAGTCGTCACTTACTTTTTCCATTTTGCTTTACCCAACCCCCGAAAAGACCCGGTATGCCGGCCGTTTCAGTGCATTAGGGGCGCTCAGCCTGGTGCGGGCGTTGGAAAACATGGAACAAATCAAGACCTACATTAAGTGGCCGAATGATGTTTTACTCAAAAATCAAAAGATAGCCGGTGTGTTAGTTGAGTCTTTATGGGATGGCGAACAGCTGAAAGCTATCATCCTTGGGATGGGAATCAACATCCTGGAAGAGTCCATTCCGGACGTCAAACGCATTATTTACCCTGCTACCAGCATACAGACTGAAACTGGAAAGGCACTGGACCGCGCCGAGTTGCTAAAAGAGATCCTGAAACAGATTATGGAATTGCGGCCAATATTCCCGACAACGGAATTTATTGACCTTTGGAACGAACACCTTGCTTATAAAAACGAAGAAG
Organism: Anaerolineaceae bacterium; assembly: GCA_035466865.1. Lineage (GTDB taxonomy): Bacteria > Chloroflexota > Anaerolineae > Anaerolineales > Anaerolineaceae > Mesolinea. The sequence goes on from DATIUL010000334.1 coordinate 4,164, forward strand.
CCTTTTTCCATGCTGATGATGGCAGGCTTCTGCGTTATTTACTGCAATATGTTGATGAAGAAGGTTGCTTGATAGTGCGCAATCATCTTGGCAAGATTCAGAAGGTTTCCTCCGGCGAATTAGCTGCCTGATTGGCGGCAACCGAAGCCGTCGCGATTTCTTCCGCAGGGATGCGGGCAATCGCGGCCACAGTATCATCTTTCTCAAGATCCATGATCTTTACGCCTTGCGTAGCCCGGCCTTGAACCGAAATGCTGGCTACTTTTGTGCGCATCACAATCCCACCCTTGGAAATAATAGTCACTTCTTCGGCATCCTGAACCACTTTTGCCAGTACCAAGCGTCCAATCTGGTCTGTGACGTTGCGGTCGATTGTTGAAACGCCCAGGGTTCCGCGTGATTTTGGAATGTACTCTTCCAAGGGAGTGCGTTTGCCCTTGCCATTTTCGGTGATTACCAAAAGTGAGCCATTCTCCTCAACGATTTCCATGCCAATCAAATGATCGTTTTCGGATAAATGGATACCGGTAACGCCCATGGTGGTGCGCCCAGTTTTGCGTACCTGGTTTTCATGGAAGCGTAGGGCTTTGCCTTCCTTGGTGACCAGAACGACATCATCGCTGCCATTGGTGGGCAGAACCCACCGGAGTTCATCCCCTGGGTCCAGCCGGATGGCAATCAAACCGGATGTGCGTACGTCGCTGAAATCCTCAAGCGGGATGCGTTTGACTCGCCCGTTGCGGGTGGACATAACGCAATATTTGAAGGCGTTGAAATCCTTAACCGCGAGGATCGAAGTGACGGTTTCATCTGGCACGAGATTAATAAGGTTGATTACAGGCAGGCCTTTGCTTTGCCGGCTTTCTTCGGGGACCTCAAAGACGCGCCCAGAATAGACCTTGCCTTTATCTGTAAAGAAGAGCAGCGTATCCAATGTGTTGCAGCGCTGGAAGAGGACAACCTGATCCTCCTCGCGCATGGATTGGCCAAGCACGCCCCGGCCTCCGCGACCCTGTGAACGGTATGCCAGGTCAGAAACGCGCTTAATGTAGCCGCGGTTGGTGATCGAAACGAAGACTGGTTCAGCCTGCACAAGGGATTCATCTGAAAGATCCAGGTCCATATCGTGATCGATGCGTGTGCGCCGGTCATCGCCGTACTTGGTGGAAACTTCCTGGAGGTCTGTGCGTATGAGGCTCAGGATGCGATGCGGATTGGCAAGAATGTCTTCAAGATCGGCAATTAGTGCCGTTACTTGTTTGTACTCCTCATCGATCTTCACACGCTCAAGGGCGGCCAACCGGCGCAGCTGCATATCCAGAATGGCCTGGGCCTGCAGTTCCGAGAGAGTGAAGCGCGCAATCAGGTTGGTTTTGGCTTCTTCCCCATCTTTGGATTCGCGGATGGTCTTGATCACAGCGTCCAGATTGTTTAGGGCAATTAAGAGTCCATCAAGAATATGGGCACGCTTTTTGGCTTTGTCCATGTCGTACATGGTGCGGCGAGTTATGACCACCTGACGGTGCTCAAGATAATGGACAAGTGCTTTCTTGAGAGAAAGCATATGCGGTTCACCATTGACCAACGCGAGTAGCTGCACGCCAAAAGTGGATTGTAAGGCTGTGTATTTAAAGAGCTGATTGAGCACTTTCTTGGGTTGGGCGGTGCGCTTGAGTTCGATGATGATACGCATGCCCTTGCGGTCTGATTCGTCTCGCAGGTCCGAAATTTGGTCCAGTTTGCCTTCACGGACCAGTTCCGCAATGCGCTCGATTAAGCTGGTTTTGTTAAGCTGATAAGGGATTTCAGAAATACGGATGAAGAAGCGCCCGTTCTTGTTTTCTTCGATAGTGGCCACACCGCGCATGATCAAGCGTCCGCGCCCTGTGCTGTAGGCTGACCGAATGCCTTCGTCGCCTACGATAATGCCGCCGGTTGGGAAATCGGGACCCGGGAGAACCTGCATAAGGTCTTCGATGGTCACATCATCAATTTCATCAAAACGGTCAATTAAAATCTCAAGGGCTTTGACCAATTCCCGCAAATTATGTGGCGGAATGTTGGTGGCCATACCAACGGCGATGCCGTTGGAGCCGTTCATGAGCAAATTGGGCATACGGGCAGGCAGAACCTCAGGTTCCTGCAGGGAGCCGTCAAAGTTATCAACAAATTCAACCGTGTCTTTGTCAAGATCCGTCAAGACCTCATCCGCGATTTTAGCCAGGCGGGCTTCGGTGTAGCGCATGGCCGCAGGGGGGTCGCCATCCACGGAACCAAAGTTGCCCTGGCCGTCTATCAGGGGGTAGCGCATCGAAAAATCCTGGGCCATACGGGCCATCGAGTCGTACACGGCACTGTCGCCATGGGGATGGTACTTACCCAGCACTTCACCTACGATACGGGCAGATTTTTTGTAACTCGAAGTAGAGTGGATGCCAAGGTCATGCATGGCGTAGAGGATACGGCGATGCACAGGCTTGAGGCCGTCGCGTACGTCCGGTAAAGCGCGGGCAACGATAACGCTCATGGCGTAATCGAGGTAGGCAGTGCGCATCTGGGAATCGATATCTACTGACTGCAGGTTGCCAGCGTTATCGCCGTTATGGGGGTTGTAATCATCCTCCGGCGGGGTGGTTGTGTCTTCGGGCAGGTCGGTATCTTCAGTCATGGATTATCAGGCTCTTTTCAAAAAATAGGCTATTTACAACCTCACAATTATACCCCATCCGGCCGGTAAATGCTGTTCTTAACAATTCAAAAATTGATTTTAAGGCTTTTTTAAGCCTCAGGGACAAACATCGCTGAAAATAGCCTTGTTTGCCTGATGCCTTTGTGAATAGATACACTCGAATCAAAAATTACTACCAAGGCGACAACGCTCGGAGTCATTAATTGCACTGAGATTTTATGCCAGGAACTCTTCCAATACTGCGGCAACGCCATCCTCTTCGACTGGCAGGGCAATCTCGTGAGCAATTTCCTTGATGCGCGGGTCGCCGTTACCCATGGCGAAGAGCTTTCCAACGCCATCGACGAGAGAAAGGTCATTGCCGCCATCCCCAAAGGCAATCACTTCATCTCTTGGTATGCCCAACATGCCGGCTAAAGCAAGCAAACTTTTGCCCTTGGTAGCCAGTTTCGAAGTAATTTCAATGTGGTTGTGTGAAACGGCGTTGAATTCCAATGGGAATTGAGATGCAAGTTCAGATGCCACTGCAATCATATCGAGGCCACTGGATTGTGAAGCATTCACTTTTACGACAGGTTCCTTTGATGTTTCCAAGATTTGCAGGACAGAACTTGTAAGTTGGGTCGAAGCCAGAAAGGAGAGATATTCTGCCATTTTTTCCGGGTGTTCCTGTAAACGCTTGGTTGCCAGTGCAGCTCGGCGTTCTTCGTAGTACTCAACCTCTTCTGTTTGTAAAGCGAACGTGAAGCCCAT